>JAHDHV010000219.1 GCA_020631155.1 Bacteroidota bacterium
AACCTTCCAAACTCTAAGATAATTAATCCCAAATTTTGTTGAACTCAATTTGCTCATTGATAATTTTATTTTGCTTGTTAAGATTTTCCATTTTCTTATGCAATTTAGAAGCCCTTTTCATCAATTTTTTCTGTTGTCTACGCAATTTGCGAATCTCCTTTGATGACATTTCTTCCTCTGCCTCATTGTAATAATCATTTGGATTATGTGGAGGCTTTTCATCTGTAGCTATATAAGGCTGAGTTTCGTCATCATAAGTTTTATTCAAATCGCTTTCTTGGAATTGAATATCCCCTGGTGGTGTGCCATAGTCCGCATTAGGTGAATAGGGCTTATCGTAGGGATTGCTATAACTTGGCTTAGAAGCATCATCATAAACGGAATTTGTTGTTGACGCTTTCTTAGTAGACGCACTGGGATAAGTCGCAGGATAAGTATTTCTAGGGGTATTATGCTGCCCTGTTGTTTGGGTAGTTACCGCAGGGGTTTTGTGACTACTACTTGCAGCAGCTTTAGTTGTTGTGGGACTAGATGCACCGGGATAAGTTGCAGGGTAAGTACTTCTAGGGGTTGTGCTATGTGTAATAGTTTTGCTAGTAGATGATTCTGCTTTTTTAGGAGCATGATCGTGTCCACTATGGTCGTGATCGCTATGGTCATGATCACTATGATCGTGGCCATCGCCGGGATAATGCTCTGTCACCGTATTAGGATTAGGTGTATTTGTATTAGTTGGCTGTCTAAATGGACTTTTATACTCTATGGGTTTTTGCGAGGGAGTGTATTCACGGGTATAGGTCGGGGTAGTTGTAGTAGGTTGCTCGGTTTCTACATCATTCGGAATAGCAGATGACGCTGGTGGTCCAACGTAAACGTTGCTAGATGTGCTAGGGGGAGGATTATACTTTGGCGTTGTAGCAATAGTAGGAGAGGGCGTATATTTAGGAGGTGCAGTACTCGGAATGGTATTGCTTTTCAACTGATTCAACCTGTTGCCATTGTATTGAGTAGGTGGCGGTGGAGGAGGGGCATACTGTGTATTGCTTGTTGTATTGGTATTATTTTGATGAGTATTCGGGTATTGATAAGGATTTACTGGCGGTGTAGCTGTTGTGTTATTTGAGTAATTAGAATATGTGCTATTGTTATGGATGGGGGCAGCTTGTGTATAAGTTTCTGTAGAAATCCCAATATTTTGCGGTGTACTACTGGATGAATGATAAGTACTATTTGAGGGATAGGTATTGTTTTGATAAGGATTTACAGGCTGAGTGTAGGTTTGTGTAGAAACACCATAAGAAGGTACGCCAGTTGTTGTATTGGTATGATAGCCTGATTGCTCTGGAAATGGCAATTGCGATTGGCGAATTTCAGTTTGTGGCGTTGTAGAAATATACGTATTTTGTGAAATACCGTAGTCTAATTGATTAGGAGTTGCTTGTTGATGAGTAGAAGAATAATAAGTTGTATTATTATTGTAATTGGCATGATTAGATGGTTGAGTATTGCTACTCTGATAAGCATCTGAAATTCCATAATTAGGCGTATTATCTGTTGAATAATGTTGCTGTGTATTGGTTTCAGGGTAATAATTATCGTAGGTAGGAGGGGCAGATGTAGTTAATGTTTGCCCATGAGGATCATCATAATAACCATCCTCTTCATATACATCCTCCGAATTGCCTGTATAGCCTGTAGTGTAGCCCGTAGAATAGTCGGCGGTATAACCCGTATTATCGGCAAATAAACTACCTTGATAGCCATAGCTCGGTTGATAAGGATTGATAGTATGATTGTCATAGCTAATAGGAGGGGCTTCTTGCTGAAAATAACCACTAGGCGTATGTTGGTGAGTGACCGCTTCATTAGAAAATTGATCACTGCCATATACAGGATAGGTTTCAGAAACACCAAAAAATGCCAAATTATTATCTACACGCATATCATTTTTATACAAAACCAAACGCGCATCATGATAACCTCGTTCCCTAGCATAATGCAGAGCCTCATTCGCTTCTTCATCCTTATAATAAATACCCAACATTGGCAAATGCGTCCCAGCCATACTTTGCTCAATATTAAGCTCGCCAAGTTGACTGATTGGACCAAAATCATGATAATCTAGCGAAGTAAACTCCCCTAATTCAATGCGATAGTACAAATTATCTGGCAGTACGCTACTATGCAGGCGTTGATCAAGCTCGGCAAATGTCAAATCCTTGCCAATGATGATGCCATTTGGGTTTAGTAAATAGTTAGACGGAATTCGATTAACACCAAATTTTCGCACTGCAGGAGAACTATAGCCTTTAAAATCGCAGCAGTTCACCCACTCAGATGGGAAACGCTTGCTGGCAGACAGCCATTCGTAGCGGTCGCCATCCAAAGAAATATTGTACACAGCAAAGCCATTGGCATCGCGAAATACTTTTCGATGGTATTTATTGTAAACCCCTGTTAAATGAGGTAGTTGTATTGCACAAGTAGGACACCATGATGCCCAGAAGTTGACATATATGAAATTGTCTTTCAAAGAAGAAAGGGCAACATATTCCCCTTTTTCATTAGGCAAACTCACATCAGGAGAGAGTTCCCCAACATTTTGGGCAATACTTGTAGAAGGTATACATGCTGCAATCAGCACAAGACAGAGTAAATAAAGAAGGAATTTCTTCATAACTAGTTATTTTCAGCCTAAAGTCAATTAAAGATTTTTGCTATAAACTAGTTTCAACCAAAGTTAATATGGGATTATGGTTGAAAACCATTTTATTAAATTAAGTAGGTAGACAAAGTGAACCAACATTTGAGTATAAAATGAATTAATTATCTTACGTCTTATGTCTCACATCTTATATCTAAGTACTTATGGATAAACAAATAGAACTTCTCAAATAGTGATAAACAGTAAGAGGTTGTCTTGATTTTGTTTTTGCAGCTGAAAATGATGTATTTTGTTCCCAAATGTAGCGTTTTTTGAGGTGCATAGTAGAACTACGTACTGATAAAAAGGCGAAATTTGGTGGCAAAAGACGCATTTTCTAAGCCAAAGGATGAAATTAAGACAGCCTCTAATGACAAGTAGTGACTAATAGGCAAAATTGAGGAACAGCGATAATTAGTAGTGAAGAATCATTTTTTGTAAAATTAAGTATTAATTCTTTGAATAACGACTAATTGTAGCAGTCCCTATGTCAAAATGACACTTCATTGACCCTCAAAAATAGACACTATTTGGCTACTGAATAATGTAAATAGGCAGTTATGAATGACTTTTTTATAAAAAAAATAATTACTGTCACTTGTCAGACAGTGCAAACTCCTGTTTCGACTTATTTTACCATTGTCTACAAGAGTTGTTTGTTATTTTTAAAAAATAAGTTGATTTTTTAGGGGAAAAATGCCTGTGAATACGGACAAATCCCTCTGTTTTTTATTGTACTATAGATTTTTTGTAAAAAATTTAATATGGAAACAATGTATGAGGCAGTTGCACATTATTGCTTTTTTCAATACAGAATCTTGTGATTGTATGCTTACTGGTAAGTTTATTGTAGAAGCGAAAAAATAATTGCATGTATGTTCTTTAAATTTATAGGGATTAACCCCTAAAGCCTTCATTTTGTTTTGTCTCTATACATAATTTTATCGCTCATGTTTGCATAACATTAGTTATAAAAATGACAATCAATTGATTTTTTAAGTAAAATTTTTTTTCTACTAAAAAAATCATTTTATCGTAACTTCCAATTAGCTAGTCAAGTATTACAAAGTAGAGACACAAGATTTTGTGTCTGTGTCTCCACACACAACCATAGAGAGACACAAGATTTTGTGTCTGTGTCTCCACACACAACCAACCAAAACCACAATATATGCACATAGCCATCATTGGAAATGGAATTTCTGGAATTTCGGCGGCGCGCTACCTACGTAAGCACAATGCTAACTGTCGAATTACCGTCATTTCTTCCGAAACCAAATATTTCTACTCTCGCACAGCCCTCATGTACATTTACATGGGACATATGACCTACGAAAATACTAAACCCTACGAAGACTGGTTTTGGGCAAAAAATCGCATTGACCTCCTACACAATCATGTAGAAAGCATTGATTTTACAGGAAAACGTTTGCAATTGCGACAAGGCCGCCCTTTGAGTTATGATAAACTAATACTGGCAGTTGGCTCAAAGTCCAATAAATTTGGCTGGCCGGGGCAGGATTTAGAGGGTGTTCAGGGTTTGTATAATATGCAGGATTTGGTGAAACTGGAGAAAAATACACGAAATATTGAGCGTGCACTCATTGTTGGAGGTGGTTTAATTGGCATTGAATTAGCAGAAATGCTGCTATCTCGTCAAATTCCAGTCACTTTTTTGGTGCGAGAAAATAGCTATTGGAGCAATGTCCTACCTGCCGAAGAATCTGCGCTCGTTACCCGACATATTTACGAGCATCATGTGGATTTACGCCTATCTACCGAACTCAAAGAGATTTTACCCGATAAAAACGGCCGAGTGCGAGCCATCATGACCAATAAAGGCGAAGAAATAGCCTGCCAACTGGTCGGTTTAACGCCCGGTGTCAGCCCTAATATTGCCTTTTTAAAAAATACCAAACTCAACACCCAGCGCGGTATTTTGGTCAATCACTATTTAGAAACTAATATTCCTGATGTTTACGCCATCGGCGACTGCGCTCAATTTCGAGAACCGCTACCCAATCGCCGACCCATTGAGCAGGTTTGGTATACGGGGCGGATGCAAGGCATTACCGTTGCCCATACCATTTGCAAAGAGCGAAAAATCTATCAACCGCGCATTTGGTTCAATTCCGCTAAATTTTTCGACATCGAATATCAAACCTATGGCACCGTAATGCCCCGATTGCGTGAAGGGGAGCAGCAATTTTACTGGGAACACCCCGATGGCAAAAAATGCATCAAAATGGTGTACCGCCGCGATACAGGCGAATTTGTGGGTGTTAATGCCTTCGGTATCCGCTTGCGCCACGATGTTTTTGAACAATGGTTGAGCGAAAAACGAAGCATACAGTACGTCATTGAAAACCTTCGCACCGCCAATTTCGACCCCGAATTTTACGACAAACACGAAGCAGCTATAGAGGAGGCTTTTCATGTGGCACATTCGTAATTTAATGTAGAGACAATTCATGAATTATCTTTACAGGGTTTTAGATTCGTAATTCGTAATTAAATAAATATGAGTGAATTTAAATTTGATCCTGATTTTTATAAAAAAAATAAACAAACCGACTTTAGCCTTTCCATCACTGCCGATGCATCCTATGAACATAGTTTTTTGCAAAAAATAGGCTTGGCAATGGTAGGAGGAGGGTTATTGGTACTGTTGGTGGCCTTTTTGGGTTTGGGAAAAATTGTCCCTTTATTAAGTTTCCTCGCTTCTACGGCATTGCTAAGTGTGGGCGGTCTTTTGTATGCCTATGAAAGCTATAAAAATCGTCCCGAAGGCATCAAAAACAATGGTGTCATGTTTGGCAATATGACCAATAGGGGGGCGGTCGCTTGGGTTGCAGCCATCGTGATTACAGGCTTTTACGTATTACTTTATTGGTATCCTGTTTACCTTGAAGGGCTTATCCGTATGATGGACCCCCTCAGTCAGTGGATAAGAGGAAAAGCTGCTGATCAGTGGTTTTTATATGGCTTTTTGTACACCCTAGCCGTTTTGGTGATGGGTGCAAAATTTATTCAAAAATACCGACACAATCGTTATCAAATTTACCGCACCATCTCTGTCATGTTTTTCCAACTCGGTTTTGCCTTTCTATTGCCTGCGTTCATGGCCTTAATGAATCAGCCCGAATTTTACTTTACCTATTTTTGGCCGCTAGACTCCTACAAATTACGCCCCGATTGGGTGAGTAACCTCATCAGCAAGGGGGGTATAGGCTTATTCCTCATCATGATTAGTGCAGCTATGACCTTTATAGCAACGCCTATTTTGACCTATTTTTATGGGAAAAGATGGTACTGCTCTTGGGTTTGTGGTTGTGGGGGCTTGGCAGAAACAGCAGGCGATCCCTATCGTCATTTATCTGATAAATCCCTGAAAGCGTGGAGAATAGAACGCTGGATGATTCACTTGGTTTTGGTATTTGTTACCCTAATGACGCTTTTATTGTGGCTAAATTCGGCGAAAGCAGGGGCAGTATTGGGCAGTTTTTCCCAAAGTTTTGCCAAATGGTATGGTTTTTTGATTGCGTCCATGTTTTCGGGTGTAGTAGGAGTCGGTTTCTACCCAATTATGGGTAGTCGCGTATGGTGTAGGTTCGGCTGTCCGATGGCTGCAATTTTGGGTATTTTCCAAAAGTTTTTCTCCCGTTTTCGCATCACAACCAACGGCGGACAGTGCATTTCCTGTGGCAACTGCTCTACCTACTGCGAAATGGGCATTGATGTACGCGCCTATGCTCAAAAAGGACAAAATATTGTGCGCGCTTCTTGTGTAGGTTGTGGTATTTGTGCGGCGGTATGTCCGCGTGGTGTATTAAAATTGGAAAATGGCCCTGTTGACAATAATCGCAAAGCCATACATATCCGCCGAGACGAGGTAGGAATTTTGGGGGATGAGGTTTTTTAGCTGTTTAGATTTTTAGATTTTTGGATTTTTAGCTGTTAGAAATTAGAAGTTTGCTTCATAAAAGCATCTTATTGATTTATTAACTTAACATTTACAATAAATTCTAAACTCTATTCAACTACTAATCAATAGTTAACAAATATTATGGTAACTATCAATAGATTAATACTTAGCTAAAAATGTAAGTGTATGTCCTTTCTTTTAAGTATATCTTTGTTTTAGAACTTATGGAACTTGTTCGACTTATTATCGTAGCATTTCTCATTGTATCCTTTTTTTCTATTCAAAAATTATTTATTATGAATCGCGTAGTTAACTACTTTATCCTCCCAACTTATGTTTTAATTATTCTATCTACTGCTGTTTATAGTCAATCTCCTGTAGCCATCTGGTCAACTATACAAGAAAAAGATATCGTAGCTAAAGGCAAACGCTACATTATTCCGAAGCAATATCACACTGTAAAAGCCAATTTTAAAGCATTAAAACAACAATTACAATTGGCTCCAATGGAGCGCAGCAAAGCAGCGGATAATCAGAAGGTTTTGTTGGATATTCCAATGCCTGATGGTGATTTTCATACTTTTACTATAGTCGAAGCTCCTATTATGGAGCCTGAACTAGCAGCTAAATTTCCCAATATCAAAAGCTATTTTGGTAGAAGTGTACAAGACCGGAGTATGACTGTACGCTTTGATATTAGCCATAAAGCATTTCACGCGCTTATTTTTACCTCAACAGAACAGATATATGTAGACCCTTATACCTTGGGGGATAAAGAGCATTATATTAGTTACTATAAAAAACATTTTACTAAACAATTAGGTGAAAATCAAAAACTCCCTAGTTGCTCTGTTGGCGATGTTGAATTGGCTCATTTAACCAAAACACAGCCTCAACAAGCTGATAATGAAACTATTAAAAATAAAAAAGCCATTAGTTCAGATGGATTATTTAGAGAGTACCGCATTGCTATAGCTGCTACCAAATTATATACACAGTTTTATGGCGGTACCGTTACTGATGGTTTAGCAGCTATCAATACCACAATGACTAGAGTAAATGGCATTTATGAACGAGAAGTAGCTTTAAGGATGAATTTAGTAGCCAATAATGATTTGATTGTTTATACTGACACCAACAACCCCTTAATAAATAATAACATATCAACTTTAATTAATCAAACCCCTACAGAGATAATAACAACTATTGGTATTGATAATTTTGATATTGGACATACGCTACATACAAACGGATTTAGCTTCGCATATCTGGCTACATCCTGTACAGATTCTGTAAAAACAGTTGGGTTTTCAGGGCAAAACAATCCAGTAGGAGACCCCTTTGATGTGGAATTGGTAGCACATGAAATTGGTCATCAATGGGGAGCTACTCATACCTTTAATGGAAACACAGGAGGCTGTGGAATAGATGGTAGATGGTATGCCTCAACAGCCTATGAGCCGGGTAGTGGAACAACCATTATGTCATATGGAGCAGATTGTGGCTTGCAAAATATTCAAAACCATAGAGATGATTATTTCCATGCAGCTAATTTAGCACAAATTATTGCCTATTCTACTGATACTGAACCCGAACAGGGCGGAAGTTGTGCTGTGACAACACCTATTGGTAATCAAGCACCAGTAGTTAATGCTGGTCCTGATTATGTTATTCCACACTCTACACCTTTTACCTTAACAGGTTCTGCCACTGATGCGGATGGCGATCCTTTAACTTATTGTTGGGAGCAACAAGATTTGGGTCCGCAAGGTAACCCCTACTTACCTAGCGGCAATGCACCTTTGTTTCGCTCGTTTCCTCCTGTAAATACATCTAGTAGGACTTTTCCGCAAATTTCAGATATTATCAATAATACGCAAACAATTGGGGAAATTTTACCTTCTTATCCGCGTGATATGAACTTCAGCTTGATGGTTCGGGATAATGGAGCAACAGGTTTAGGTGGCTGTATTGGTGCTGATTTTATGGAAGTGTCTGTTAGTAGTTATGGTCCTTTTTTAGTAACATCACCAGACTCCGATTTGACTTGGAACGATTGTGTACAAACAGTTACTTGGGATGTGGCAGGCACCGACCTCACACCGATCAATTGTGCGAATGTGAACATTTTGTTATCCACTGATGGCGGACTAACTTATCCAATTGTTTTGGCAAGTAATGTACCCAATACAGGTTCCGCTATGGTCTCTGTTCCTAACCTCAACACCACAACAGCAAGAGTAAAAGTAGAAGGTGTTGGCAATATTTTCTTTGATATTTCCAATACCAATTTTACTATTGATTTTGTGTGTTTAACATTAGAGTTAAAGTTATTTTTGGAGGGAGCATATTCAACAGGCTCTTTGATGGATATTGATTTACAGACAGCAGTTAATGTATTGCCAAGCGTAAACCCATATGGAGGTATTCCTTGGAATCATGCGGCTGGTGAAAGTGTGACAACACAAGCAGCTATTCCATCAAATGCAGTGGATTGGGTATTGGTGGAATTACGTGACCCTGTGAGTTTTGATTGGATACAAAGTGTAGCTGGTTTTTTGTTAAATGATGGAACGGTCGTTGCTACAGACGGCTCAATAGGTTTGGCATTTAATGTTGTTCCTAGTAATTATCACATTATTGTACGCCACCGAAATCATGTGGATGTGATGAGTAATAATCCTGTTTCCCTAACAACTGGTAATAATTTTTACGATTTTACAGATGTCAATAATATAATGAATAGCAATAATCAGGTTGTTTTATTATTTGGCAGTACTTACGGTCTGCACAGTGGCGATGTCAATGCAGATGGCATTATTAATGTGCAGGATTATAATGAATACCTAAACCAATCTGAAGGTACAACCATTGATGTTTACACCTCTAGCGATTGTGATTTGGATGGCAATATTAATACCAGCGATTTCAATAATTATCAACCTAACTCCTCACATATTGGGGTGTTTTGGATAAGATACTAAAGAGAGTAATAATTGATTATTATCTCTATGTTTTTTTCTTTTTTTGTCGAAAAAAAAGATATTTTATTTTGGAAAAGTAAATATTCATCTTTCATAAGTACTACACAATAATTAAACGGGACTCTTTGTTTGATTAAAAGATTGAAGGTCAATACTTTAGAACAAAATTGTGCACAATTAATTAGTGTTTGGCACTTAGTAAAGTGTATTTTGATTTTCCTTAAATTTCTGACACACTCAAGTTAGATTCTTTTAAGACAGGCACATAAATTAAAAAAAACTCATAAAATTGGATTTTACTCCTCTTTTATGAGTTCTTTTT
>JAHDHV010000220.1 GCA_020631155.1 Bacteroidota bacterium
TTCCCCCTTTTATTTGAATAACATTTGGCTATTCCCTAAATCCTTGACACACTCAAATAAACTAGCGTTCCAATGATTTCTAAAAAAAGTTCAAAAGGGTACACAAAAGTCATCATTTTTTCGCAAAGCAGATTCATGAATCTGTTTTACGAAAAAGAAGCGCAGACAGGTCAAAAATCGGTAGCAAAGCGCAGGTTTGAAGCGTGGGAACGATATTTTTGACAAGCGTTTTTGCTTACTTTTTGGGCGAATGCAAAAAGTAAGTCGCCGAAGGCAATCATGGGATTACAGACGATATTTTCGGCGAGAGATTCAGTAATATTTAAACCTATTTACCCCTAAACAAAGCAAGTTAACACCCAAAAAAACTTCTTGCTTAATTTGTGTACCTTTTTAAAAAAAAAGTAGATACCAAAATTAAAACAAAAATAAGAACGCATCAAAATCCCCCTATTGCCTAAACTATATACAATGAACTTTTTTGAGGATTCAAATGTTTTACAAAAAATCAATGTTTAAACACTAAAAAAAGCATTTTTAATTTAAAAAATCAACAATTCAATAATTTTAGAGTTTGGAGCTAAGTTAGTTTTTCGCCTTTCAAGCACTTAAATATACGATTTAATACATTACACATATTGATCTCTATAAATTATTTATGCCAAACCTAATAGTTGTTTAATTTTGTCTACTTACTTACTTCATTGACTAAAACAACAGCTATCTTATTGAACTTTACACATAACTAATCAAAAAATACACATATTTCAAATAGCGTGTTTTTTTTTACCAAACAGTTTGTGGTCACTTTGACAGTTCGCGGATTTGTGATTAGTAGATTAGTGATTCGTTTTTGGACATTTTTTACTGATTGACTTCTTTTTGGATGTTTTCTATAGCGAAGGCTTTAGCCATCATAATACTATAAAAATCAAAAGCTTATATCCATTAGGAAAATTAAAAAGTGATTTATTTTAACTAATTTCTGGTCTCTAATTTCTCACAGCTAAAGAGCTAAAAGTCTAAATAGCCAAATAGCAATTTTAGAAACAAAGTGTTGGGATAAAAATGAAACATACCAAAAAATAAAAACGTTAAAACCTTGCAACTTTGCAAATCCTTCAAACCCTAAAATCTTGTAAACTCCAAAATAATTTAAAATATGGATAGAAAAAATTTTATCAAAAAATCACTACTTGGCGCAGCAGGTATTGTTGGCAGCAATACTTTATTAAATGCCAAAAACCTGCGCCCTAAACATTCTACCTACGATAAAATGATGGAACAAGTAGGATTTAATCACTTACCAAATAATGAAATAAAAAATATGAAAACAGTTTTACACAAAGCAACTACACGCGGCCATGCAAATCGTGGCTGGCTCGACTCTCATCACTCCTTTAGCTTTGCCAATTATTACAACCCTGATCGTATGAATTTTGGTGTTTTACGTGTGCTGAATGATGATATTGTTGACCCAGGCAAGGGCTTTGGAATGCATCCACATGATAATATGGAAATTATTTCTATTCCATTAGAAGGAGCATTAGAACATAAAGACAGCATGGGGAATGTGGCGGTTATACAAGAAGGCGATGTGCAGGTAATGAGTGCGGGAACGGGCATTTTTCACAGCGAATACAATCAAAATAAGGAACAACAGGTGAAATTTCTGCAAATTTGGCTGTTTCCCAAAAAACAAGATGTTACTCCTCGATACGATCAAATTACCCTAAAAGCACAGCATACCAAAAACCATTTTTTCCAAATTCTATCTCCTAATCCCGATGACGAAGGCGTTTGGATTCATCAAAATGCTTGGTTTCATCTCGGCAATTTGGAAGCAGGCTGCGAACAAACCTACAAACTAAAATCTCCTGATAATGGCGTTTATGCTTTCATCATTGATGGACAAGTCACTATTGAAGGGCAATCGCTTGGCAAACGAGACGGCTTCGGCATTTGGGATACCTCAACCATCAACATAACCGCCGATAGCAATGCCAAAGTCTTACTAATGGATGTTCCTATGTTAGTCTAATCCATAGCAAGTCAATTCATTTCTTGACAATCCTACCCACAATAATACCTAGCTTTTTTTACCTTTGCAAACACAGTACAACATTTTGTCATGCTGTAACTGACAGCACAGCCATTTTGACAGCTTATATATACGTGGCAAGATATTTGACTATTTTAGGCAGAATTTAAAGCGATAAGTTTTAGGCATTTTTTAAGCAAAAACAAACACAAAAAACTTAAATTTATCGCAAGATTTTGGACATGAGTACCTTATATCCAATCTCATGTTTCATGTCTTACATCATATTAAATAAAATTACTGGTTCAACTATGGCAAAGAAAAAAAAGATAGTTGTAGAAGGTGCTGAACAAGTGAACAATGGACACAATGAAAAGGAAGTTCAAGTGGAAGAGTTGGCACAAGAAGAAATAACGCAAGAAACAACAGAAGATAACAAGGGTGAGGAACAGACAGCAACTATTGAAAAGTTAGAAAAAGAATTGAAAGAGTGGAAGGATAAAAATTTACGCTTGTTGGCAGAATTTGATAATTTGCGCCGCAGAACAGCGCGTGAACAATTGATATTGCGAAAAACTGCCTCCGAAGATGTGGTTAAGGATTTGCTCCCCATATTAGACGATTTTGAGCGTGCTTTCAAAGCAGCAGGTGACACAAAAGAAGAAGATAAAGACGGCTTCCAATTGATTTACAACAAATTCAGGAAAACATTGGAAACCAAAGGTTTAAAAGAAATGGACGCAACGGGACAAGCCTTTGATACCGAGTTTCATGAAGCACTGACTGAAATCCCTGCTCCTAGCAAAGAGTTAAAAGGAAAAGTGATTGAGGAAATCGAAAAGGGTTACTACCTTCACGAAAAAATCATTCGCTATGCCAAAGTAATTGTTGGTAAGTAGCTTTTTTGGACTTTTAGATTTTTAGAAGTTAGACTTTTAGACTTTCATAAAAAAGTCTTAAAACCTTGTAACTTTGCAATCTTCTTTGTATAGACGTAAAATTTTGCGTCTCTTTCTTTAAAACAATCCAAAACATACATTTCCCCCCAAAAATAGCAGCATATTAAATTAGATATATACAAGCATGGCGAAAAGAGATTACTATGAGGTGTTAGGCGTTTCCAAAGGGTCAAGCGCAGAGGAAATCAAAAAAGCTTACCGCAAGATTGCCCTCAAATACCACCCTGACCGAAACCCCGACAATACAGAAGCAGAGGACAAATTTAAAGAGGCAGCAGAAGCCTATGAGGTATTGAGCGATCAAGATAAACGAGCGCGATATGACCGTTTTGGCCATGCAGGTATGAGAGGCGGCAGCGGTGGTGCTCATGTAGATATGGAAGACCTCCTTCGCAATTTTGAAAATATATTTGGTTTTGGTGATGTATTCGGTGGCGGCGGCCGTGGCGGTGGTGGTGGTCAAAGGCGTAGAGGAACAGGGCAGCGCGGTAATAACCTAAGAATTAGGGTAAAACTCAGCTTAGAAGACATTGCTAAAGGCTCTCAGAAAAAAGTTAAAGTCAAAAAACACCTCGTTTGCGAAGGCTGCCGAGGCACAGGCGCGAAAGATGCTTCCTCCTATAGCACTTGCAGCACCTGCGCGGGTCAGGGCTATGTGCGGCGAGTAACTCATACGTTCTTGGGACAAATGCAAACGACAGGCACCTGCCCGACCTGCAATGGTTCAGGGCGTAGCATTTCTAGCCATTGTACTGTTTGCCGTGGCGAAGGGCGTGCCTATGGCGAAGAAACCATTACCATTGACATTCCTGCTGGCGTAAGCGAGGAGGTACAACTGTCTATGAGTGGCAAGGGCAATGCAGGAATGCGTGGTGGTCCTGCTGGCGACCTGCTCATCAGCATTGAAGAACTGCCACATGAATCGCTGAAACGCGAGGGCAAAGATGTCGTCTATACGCTCTACATTAATTTCGCTGATGCTGTTCTCGGCACCAATATCGAAGTGCCAACCATTGCAGCAAAAGCCAAAATCAAAGTGCCTCCCGGTACGCAAAGCGGTAAAATTTTCCGATTACGCGGTAAAGGCCTGCCTGCCCTCAACTCCTACGGCACTGGCGACCAGTTGATTGAAGTCAATATTTGGACTCCTAAAAATCTAAGCAGCGAAGAAAAGGCTTTGATAGAAAAATTGCGAAATATGTCTAATTTCCAACCTACGCCCGGTAAAAATGATAAAAACTTTTTCGATAAAATGAGGGATTATTTTTCTTAATGAAAAGTTGACAATGGAGAATGGAAAATTGTTTTTTTCTCGAAAAAAATATTGATAATCGATAGATTTGTGTTCTATTGAAAAGAGAACTACACTAATCGTTATAGAAAAACGATTGGTGTAGTTTTTTTTTTGAAATTTTTTCTTACCTATTAAATTAATCAAAAAAACACTATATTTGGGAAATAAAAAACAATCCAACAACTAAAAATCCATTCTACACAAAACTATTTACCAAATATGACTACTGCCCAATACATAGAAACAATAAACAAACGCTATCAATCTGGAATTTCAAGGGAACATTCTTATCGTGGAGATTTTGAAAATCTATTTCGAGCATTGGTAAAAGGAGTGGATATAACGAATGAGCCTGCCAATGTTACAGACTGTGGGAATCCCGACTATGTGTTGACAAAAGGGAAAATTCCGATTGGCTATATTGAGGCGAAAGACATTGGCAAAGACTTAAACAGCAAATCGTATAAAGAGCAGTTTACGCGCTATAAAAAAGCTTTGGACAACCTTATCATTACCGATTATATTTGGTTTCAATTTTTCCAAAATGGCAAACTCGTTCACGAAATACGAATTGCAGAAATAGACAATGATAGGCTCAAAGCCATTCCCGAAAATTTCGCTGAGTTTGAAAGTCTGCTGAATGATTTCGCTGTTTTTACTGGGCAAACCATCAAATCGGCGAAAAAATTGGCGGAAATGATGGCTGCAAAGGCAAAACTGCTGCAAAATATACTGGAACGCGCCGTCACTTCTGATGAAGAAACGCAGGAAAATACCTCCATTCAAGGACAGTACGAAACCTTTAAAGAAATTCTTATCCACGATTTAAGCCCTAAAGCCTTTGCCGATATTTATGCTCAAACTCTAGCTTATGGTATGTTTGCAGCAAGATTGCATGATAAAACCTTAGACAGCTTTAGCAGACAAGAAGCGGCGGAACTCATTCCTAAATCTAACCCATTTTTGAGGAAATTATTTGGTTATGTGGCTGGCCCCGATATTGATGAACGGATAAAAACAACGGTGGATAACTTAGCCGATGTTTACCGAGCTACGAATGTAGAGCAGTTGCTTAAAAACTTCGGTTCAAGTACGCAGCAACACGACCCTATCATTCATTTTTACGAAACTTTTTTAGCTGCATATGACCCTAAATTAAGAAAATCCAGAGGTGTATGGTATACGCCTGAACCTGTGGTGAAATTTATTGTTCGGGCGGTAGATGATATTTTGAAAACGGAATTTGGGCTGCCGAAGGGCTTGGCAGATACAAGTAAAACCGAAATCGAACTTAGCACACAAACAACAGATAGACGAACTAAAACGGGCTTTCGCAGTGGGAAAAAAGAAGTTCATAAGGTGCAAATCCTCGACCCTGCTACTGGAACAGGTACCTTTTTGGCTGAGGTGATTAAGCATATTTATAGCACTCGTTTCAAAGCGATGCAAGGGGCTTGGAGTACCTATGTAGAAGAAGATTTAATTCCTCGTTTGAACGGCTTTGAATTATTGATGGCTTCCTATGCAATGGCGCATCTTAAATTGGATATGCTACTGGCGGAAACGGGCTATAAACCCAAAAAAAATCAACGATTTAATATATTTCTAACCAATTCTTTAGAAGAACATCATCCCGATACGGGGACTTTATTTAGCACTTGGCTGAGTACAGAAGCGAATGAAGCGAATCAAATTAAACGAGATACACCTGTTATGTGTGTTATTGGAAATCCGCCTTATGCCGTAAGTAGTACCAATAAGGGAGAATGGATACAAAATTTATTAAAAGACTATAAAAAGGATTTGAATGAGCGAAAAATAAATTTAGATGATGATTATATTAAATTCATAAGGTATGGACAACATTATATTGATAAAAATGGAAGCGGAATTTTAGCCTATATTTCCAACAATAGCTTTATTGATGGCATTACCCATCGGCAAATGAGAAAACATTTATTACAAACTTTTGATAAAATTTATATTTTAGACTTGCATGGAAATACAAAAAAGAAAGAGGTTTGTCCTGATGGTTCTCCTGACCAAAATGTTTTTGATATTATGCAAGGAGTATCAATTAATATTTTTGTAAAAACTGGAAAGAAAAAGAAAAGTGAATTAGGTAAAGTATTTCACTCAGAACTTTATGGCAAACGAGATAGCAAATATCCTTTTCTTTTTGACAGTAAAAGTAAGGTCTCAATGATTAAATGGGAAATTTTAGAAAACAAAGCTCCATATTTTTTCTTCATTCCCAAAGACTTTAAAGCTGAAGGCAGATATAAATCTGGTTTTAAAATTGACGAATTATTTATTAATAATAATACAGGAATACAAACTAAATGTGATGCGCTATCAATCCATTTTAAGCATGAAGACCTAGTGAAAGTAGTTGAGAATTTTAAACTTAAAGAAGTTTCAGAATTAAAATCTATTTATTCGTTCAAAAAAGATTCCAGTGGTTGGAATTTTAAAAATGCAAAAACAGATTTAACTGAAAACGAAATACATTATTCCAAAATATTATATCGACCATTTGATGTTCGTTATACCTTATATACAGGTAAAAGTAGCGGATTTATAGGGCGGCCTAGAACAAGTACAATGCAACATTTAATTCACCCTAATAATCTTGGATTCATTACTTTAAGAATCAATGGAGAAAAAGAAGAGTTTGTTTCTTTGATCACCAATCATATAATTGAAAAAGGCAGCTTACCCAGAGGCAATTATTCTGTATTTCCACTCTACCTTTACCCAAATAAAGAATCTACTTTTTTTGTAAAAGAAAACCGTAGCCCCAATCTAAATCAGGAAATTATTGCTAAAATAGCCAAAAAATTAGGCTTAACATTTACCCATGAAAAAGAAACAACGCCTAAAACATTTGCCCCAATTGACATTTTAGATTATATCTATGCCGTATTACATTCACCGACTTATCGAACAAAGTATAAAGAATTTTTAAAAATTGATTTTCCAAGAGTTCCCTATCCCAAAAATCAAAAAACCTTCTGGAAATTGGTTGAATTAGGCGGCGAAATCAGGCAAATTCACTTATTAGAATCCCCCAAAGTTGAGGAGTACATTACCAGCTACCCCAAAGACGGCGACAATACCATTACCACAAAAATTGGCAAAAAAGATTGGGAATTATTTGATGAAAAACAACAATTAGGCAGAATTTGGCTCAACAATCAGCAATATTTCGACAATATCCCCTTAGTTGCATGGGAATTTTACATCGGCGGCTATCAACCCGCCCAAAAATGGCTCAAAGACCGCAAAGGCAGAACCCTAAGTTTTGACGACCTTTTACACTACCAAAAAATCATAGTCGCATTAACCGAAACAGACCGCTTAATGAAGGAAATTGATAAAATTGATATTTAGCTATTTAGACTTTTGGATATTTAGCTTTTTGTGAGCAGAAATTAGCAATAATTAGGTGTTTTTGAGTGTGTCAAGGATTTAGGGAATCGCAAAATATTGTGTTAAATGAACGATGAATATTTGCTTTCCCCAAAAAAAAATATCATTTTTTTCTTAGTTTTTAGGAGTGCCCTTGAAAGTTTTTGCGTTAAGCACGAAAAAGTTTCATCATCTTGATTTTTTTTTCTTTTTTATCAAGCAAAAAGAAAAAAACGTAGGGAAAGGGATACTTTTTAAGATTAAGGGAAAAGCTGTTATTATACGATTTCCCTCTTTTCTTGACACACTCAAATCATTAATAGTGAGTCTCATGTCTAACACTTAAATTTCAAAATTCTCTAAAAAAGAAGTATTAAAATCGCCAGAGCGAAAGCCCTCGTCTTTCATTAATTTTTGGTGAAAAGGAATCGTTGTTTTAATACCAGAAACAATAAATTCATCTAGGGCGCGCTGCATTTTAGCAATGGCTTCCTCCCGATTTGCTCCTTTTACAATCACTTTTGCCAACATCGAATCATAGTAGGGTGGCACTGAATAGCCTGCAAAAATATGTGTATCTACACGCACACCATAGCCTTTTGCAGTATGCAATTCGCTAATACGACCAGGGCAAGGACGAAAATCATTGAATACATCCTCCGCATTGATTCGACACTCTATCGCATGGGCATTTTCAGGATAAAAAGAATCACCCGAAATCGGCAAGCCTGCTGCAATTTCAATTTGCGCTTTAATCAAATCCAAATTCATGACTTCTTCCGTAACTGTATGTTCCACCTGAATTCGTGTGTTCATTTCCATAAAGTAAAATTCCTTGTATTTGTCTACTAAAAATTCTACTGTTCCTACACTCTCATAATTGATTGCTTGTGCTGCTTTAATGGCTGCATCGCCTAATTTTTTTCTTAATTTGTCATCTACAAAAGGCGAAGGCGACTCCTCCACTAGTTTTTGGTGTCGGCGTTGTATGCTACAATCTCGCTCCGACAAATGCGCCACATTTCCATGCTGATCCGCCATGATTTGTATTTCAATGTGCCGCGGTTCTTCAATAAATTTTTCTATGTAAATGCCATCATTGCTAAAAGAGGCTTTTGCTTCCTGTCGTGCACTGTCCCAATTTTGGGCAAAGGCTTTTTCTTCCCAAACAATCCTCATGCCTTTACCGCCACCGCCAGCCGTTGCTTTTAAAATAATCGGATAGCCAATTTCCAGAGCTACTTTTTTGCCTTCCTCAATATTGTGAATCAAACCATCTGACCCCGGAATAACAGGCACTTTGGCATCTTTCATACTCTGTTTTGCCGTAATTTTATCGCCCATTTTTTGGATCATCTCCGCAGTTGGCCCGATAAATTTCACATTATATTCGGCACAAACATCGGCAAATTCAGCATTTTCCGCCAAAAAACCATAGCCCGGATGTATGGCATCGGCATTGGTAATTTCGGCCGCCGCCATAATAGCAGGAATACTCAAATAGGAATCGCGACTAGCAGGCGGCCCGATGCAAACCGCTTCATCAGCAAAGCGCACATGTAGACTTTCGCGGTCAGCAGTAGAGTAAACCGCCACCGTTTTGATGCCCATTTCTTTGCAAGTGCGAAGTACTCGTAAGGCAATTTCCCCTCGATTGGCAATGAGTATTTTTTCAAACATAGTTTTTTAATTACAAATTACGAATGGTTTTTAATTACGAATTCACAAAGCATATTAAAACCTCAAACATGTAACCCACTAAATATCAGGATATGTTTCAAATGCCGAGTTTTTCTACCTAACAGTTTGGACTTATTTTAACAGTTCGTAGATTCGTGATTAGTAGATCAGTGATTCGGGCAAATTGATTGATAGCAATTATTTTTAAGTGAGTTGTGTAACGACAGCTTTAGCTGTTAAAGTTCTTATAAATATTTAAGTGCCAAGCACTAATTAATTGAGCACAATTTTGTTCTAAAGTATTGACTTTCATTATTTTAATCAAACAAAGAGTCCTGTTTAATTATTGTGTGTCAGAAAAAGAGGGATTTCATATAACAACTATTGCTCTTAGCCTTTAAAAGTTTCTCTTTCCCTACGTTTTTTTCTTTTTTACTTGATAAAATAGTAAGGACGTAATGCATTACGTCCCAACAATCAAGACAGTGATTTTTTTTTGCTAAAAATCTCATTCACAGCTAAAATCTCCTAAGGTGATACTCTTT
>JAHDHV010000221.1 GCA_020631155.1 Bacteroidota bacterium
GTTTTTTTAATGTTTTTGGCATTATTTTATTGTTTGTAGAAATTTTTTTAAAAAAAATAGCTAAATTGTATTCTGATACAAAAAAAAATCTAACTTTGTCTGGAAAAGTGTTAGAACTTAAATTTTATCTAAACTATGTTAACTACTGAACCAAATATAACACTTGAAGATTTAGTAAGATTAGAAGGGTTATCTGTTCGTTCTATTAATATTTGTAAGGCAGAAAACTTACTTACCATCAATGATATAATAGGGTATTATAAAAGATACAAAGAATATGGTGGATTTACAAATGTTAAAAATTGTGGAAAGAAATCTAATAAGGAGTTGTCAGAATTGTGCAATAAATACATCAATGATAATCATTTGACAAGTCAAAATGAATTAGTAAAAGCTATTGATTTAGGGACAAAAAAGAAAACTTTTTATGATTTGACTGATAGACAGTTAACTTATTTAAATCAACTTTTTATTCAGAAACTTGACAAACTAGCTGATAGAAGGGCTATTAATATTTTGAAAAATATTTTTTCACGATGCAATAACTCCTTTTTAGAATATTATTCATTTTTCAGTAAGAGGAGTTTTTTATATACTAAAATTAAAGGAGTAGGAAAGAGCACTGTTACTCATATAGAGAGTTTTACAAATGAATTATTAACTATTGCTAATAACTTACTTAATGAAAATGAAAATGAAAAAATTAACTTACATGTTTATTTTTTGAAAATGAAAGTTCAAAAAGAGTTTAGCAAAGTAGATTGGGAAAAAACATTCTTTAGCACTTTTTTTGAACAACATCAATATAATTTCTTGCAAAAAAGATTTCCGTTATTTGATTTTTTAAATTTTATTATAGAGGAAAAAATGATTTTATCAGATAGGGGATTATTAATATTGAAGTCAAGGTATGGTTATTATTCTAATGTTGCTCTTGTAAGCTTGGAAGATTTAGGAGAAAAAATGGGGATAACTCGTGAAAGAGTTAGACAGTTAGCAAAACCAGAAAAATTACTAACAACATTTTGGGGCAAAATCCGAAAGATAATCACAATTTTTGGGGTGGATAGAATGGAAATAGATATTGATTTATCAAACAATTTAATAATTCTTGATAAGGATGACTGTAAATGCAGTTTTACGAAATTTTTTATTTATAAAGTATTAGCAATTTGCTTAGATGATAAGTTTGAATTAATATTAAATTATGAAAGTCACACTTATAAGCATAAGTATTTAATTAATAAGAAGGTTCTGAATGTTTTTAACTTTCGAAAACTAATTTATGATACAAAAAAACTTTGTGAATCAAAAATTGAGAAAGATTGTGAGTTAAATTTAAGAGGATACATATACCCTTATTTTAAGGAGAAAAAAGCAGCAACAAAATATGATATTCTTTATATGTGCGAGCAATTATTATATGAGGAGTTTGGAATATTAACAACAATCAGAGGAACAATTATTATAGAAAGAAATATAGTGAAAAAAATTCATGAATATATTATGGATATATTAACTGAATTTGATCACCCAATGCATGTTAAAGATATATATACACAGTTATTAGAAAAGTACCCTGAAAAGGCAAAGAGTGTTGAAGCTGTTAGGGGGGCTATTCAAAATAATAGCGCACAATTTATATACACTGAAGGAAGTACTTATGGTTTGAAAATTTGGGAAGAACAAGGTAGATATCTAGGTGGAAGTATCAAAGATTTAGTAGAAAAATACTTAACTCAATTTGATAAGCCAAAACATATTTATGAAGTAAGTAAGTTTGTAATTAAACATCGAAATACTAATGAGAATAGTGTTT
The DNA here is from genome assembly GCA_020631155.1 of Bacteroidota bacterium. Lineage (GTDB taxonomy): Bacteria > Bacteroidota > Bacteroidia > Chitinophagales > UBA2359 > JAHDHV01. The sequence continues at coordinate 1,820 of JAHDHV010000221.1, forward strand.
ATAGAAATTTACAAATTGATCCTCATGAACGATTTATTTTGTTTACTGGTGGATTTGTAGGAATTACTTCCAAGAACTATTTACCCAAAGATATCCTCTTTAAAAAAATGTATGGTAGTATTGCTGGAAATATAAAAAGAAGGTATTTTTTTAATAGTCGTAGCATTTTGCCATATAAAGAAATTGTAAATGATATTTCGTTAAAGAAAAATTATAAACCAATTCAAATTATTGCTATTATTGAGCGAAATATAGAAAAGGGAGAATTTTTTTTGGGTAGTGATGGTTATTTGCATATAGTAAAACAAAAGTGACAATGCTGAATATAAAATATATAAAAGAGGAGTTGAAAGATCAATATCTTGCTGACTCAAAACCTTGGATAATCGGCTTTAGTGGTGGGAAAGATTCAACTATATTACTTCAATTAGTTTGGTATGCACTTAAAGAAATTCCTAAGCAGCAGTTAATTAAAGAGGTACATATTGTAGCAAATGATACACTTGTTGAAAATCCTAAAATAGCGAGTTGGATAGATACTAACCTAGTTAATATTGAGAAAAGTGCTAAAAGAGATGGGTTACCTTTTGTAGTTGCTAAAACAACACCTGAATTAGAAGACTCATTTTGGGTAAATTTAATCGGTAAAGGTTATCCTACACCAAACAGTAGTTTTCGTTGGTGCACTGAACGTTTAAAAATTAATCCAACCACAAAGTATATTAAAAATCAAGTTGCAAAAAAGGGCGAAGTAATTATTTTACTTGGAACACGAAAAGATGAAAGTCAAACACGTAAAAAATCAATCGAAAAGTTTCAAATAGCAGATAATCGTCTTCGTAGGCATCATGAGTTAAACTTAGCTTATGTTTATACTCCAATTAAATATTTAACAACAAATGAAGTTTGGGAGTATTTATTACAAGCACCTTCTCCTTGGAATGGTTCCAATAGAGCTTTAATAACTATTTACAAAAATGGTACTGGTGGTGATTGTCCTTTAGTTATAGACAAAACGACATCCTCTTGTGGTCAAAGTCGCTTTGGATGTTGGGTTTGTACTGTTGTAAGGCGTGATAAATCAATGGAAGCATTAATTGATAATGGAGAAGAACACCTTGAACCCCTATTAGATTTGAGAGATTGGTTATTGGAAAATAGAGGGAAAGATGAATATCGTTTGATGAGACTTCGAAATGGTGGGAAGGGAAAAGGCCCTTATAATATTAGTACTAGAGTATATTTGCTTGAACGTTTATTAGATGCTCAAAAACTGTCAGGAGAGAAATTAATCTCATCACAGGAGCTCAAGTCCATTCAAATTATTTGGAATATGGATGGATACAATGAAAATGTTTATGAAGTATACTACAAAGTTTATAAAAACGATAAAGATAATTTTATTATGACAAAAAAAGATATTATAAAACAGCAACAGAAAGCAGAATTAAATAATCTCTGTAATAAGATGAATATAAGTGCTGATAAAATGTTTGCGTTAATAAGTTCCGAAAAAGATAAAAATATGGGGCGTAAACGTTATAATATGAAAAGAATTATTAAGTCAACTATTGAAGAAGAAGTTACATCATTATGAAAATTAAAGAAGTCATTTTTGAGAATTTTAAGCCTTACTATGGTAAAGTGAGATTTGACCTGACTGTTACTGATAATAGAAATATTGTTTTGATTGGAGGACGAAATGGACAGGGAAAAACGAGTTTTTTAGTGGGGGTAGTATGGTGTTTATATGGTAAAAGAATAAAGGAAGTTGATGCTGTTTTCAGGCAAGAAGTAAAAATATATGCTAACTTTTTAGAGCGTTCTCTTAATTGGATAGCTCGTGATGAGGGTAAAACCTCTTTCTCAATAGAAGTTATTTTCGATGATGTAGAATTATCTGAGTTTTTTACTAAAAGCGAGCAAAAAACAGTGCAAATTGGTATAAAACGTACTTATAATTCTGAAAGTCGTGATGATAGTTTATTAGAGATTTTTATGGATGGTAAAGAATATTCTCTTTTATCAGAAGAATCGGAAAAAATTAATTTTATTGAGGATTATATTATACCTATTGAAACCGCAAAATTCATTTTCTTTGATGCTGAAAAAATAGCAGATATAGCAGCACTAAAATCAAATGAACAGGCTAGTGTTATGAATGATGCATTAGGTAAAATATTGGGATTAAGCGTTTATGAAAATCTTAGAAAGGATATAGAAGATTATGCAAATGACTTACAAAGGGCGGAGGCACCAGAAACTTTGAAACAAGAAATTGCAAGTTGGCAACATAATAGCGACTTTTCAAGTTCAGAAAAGCAAAAGAAAGAGGAGGAGATAGAGCTAAATGAAGAAAAAATAGATGATTTGGACTCGGAAATTGGTAAATTGACTAATGAGATTATGAGAAGAGGAACTGATTATGCTACTATTGATATTGAAACTTTGAAAGATAAAGAACTAAAATTAAATGCTCAGTTAGAGGAAATAAAAGGCAAGTTTAGAGAAGTTGAAAATGTAATACCTTTTTGTATTTCAGCCCATAAACTTGCAGAGGTAGTAGAACAAGTAGATAAAGAAATAGCTCAAAGAAATGCACGTATTCAGAAAGCTGGACTGCTTAATGAAACTCGTGATTTTGCAAAAAAATTATTTCATCTTCCACCATATCCAAAAGAAGATGATATAGAACCCGAACAAAAAAACTTTTATTATGAGAAAGCAAAAACATTAATTCTTGATTTATTGAGCAAAGATTTGGAAGATGTAACTTTGAGTTTTGAACATGACTTAGATAAATCAGATATTAAGAATTTAAAAGATGTATCTATTTCTATTCAACAATATTCTAAGGATACCTTTGATGCCATATTTAGTGAATATATGAGAGTTAAAAATGAATATGAAGAAGCAGTACAGGATAGACGAAGGGCAGAGGCTAGTGCTAAGGATGAAATAGTTCAGGAGTATAAAGAGCAACGAAGAGAAAGACAAAGAGAAAGAGATAAACTTATTGATAAAACAGGTGCTTTGAGAGAAAATGTAAGAAAACTTAGTGTTGAAATAATTCGTTCTGAAAACCAAATCAAAAGATTATTAGAAAAAGTTGAATTATCTAATAAATATAAAGAGCAATTAAAGTTGATTGGAAAATATATTAGAGTATTAGATGAATTTGTCCAATCTCAAAAAGAACAAAAAAAGAATAAAATAGCAGAGAATTTAACTATTGAATTGGGAAGGCTTTTGAACAAAAAGAATCTTGTAAATAGTGTTGAAATAAACATTCTGTTAGGTAAGAAAAATAAAGGGATGGAGGTTAGACTCTATAATGACAAAAGAGTAGAAACTGAACCTAGTACAGATATGTCAAAAGGTGAACAGCAGTTATATATTTCTGCTTTACTGAAGGCTATTCTTGCTGAAGCAATTCAAGACCTACCTATTTTGATTGATACGCCGTTAGGTAGATTAGATCAAGAACATCGAGACAATATATTACAATATTATTATCCAAGGCTTTCTGAACAAGTGATTATTTTTTCAACAAATACTGAAATTCGCTCTAGTGATCTATTTAAAATAGATAGATTTGTATCTAAGTGTTATAGATTAGAGAATCAACTTAATAAAACAACAGTTCAAGAAGGGTATTTTTAAAATAAAGAAAATATGAAAACTAAAGAGTTAAATAAGGGACGCATTATTCGATTAAAAGAGATATATAATTTTAGTAGTTATGCTGCTATTGGAAGAGTTGCCATAAACTATAGTTTACAGTTAAATCAAAAGTTTGATATTACTCATTATAATGAACTAGATAGTAATGGCCAAGAAATTAAGGATGATACTTTATTTGGAACATGGAATAACATGAGTAATACAGGCATATATCGAGCTTTAATTAATCAACATTATGAAAGGAGTATTCCTGAGGATGAGTTTTTAAAATTAATTAAAATCCATCTAGATGATGGTATAGAGAGATTATATAATGTTGCTGGTGATTCAAAGAAAGGTCGTAATTCTCACATAGATTTTTTGTTGAGTATTATAAATGATGGTTTAAGCTTGATAACAACAACAGTGGAAAGTAGTAACTTTACCTCAATTCAAAAAAAAGAAATAGGTGCTTATACTGGATTATTAGAAGTTGAAATAGGAAGAAATATTAAAAGTAATGAACCTGTTAAAATTAGAATTAATGATGAAAATAAGTTTGATAGTCAGCACTTTGCTGTTGCAGGTATGAATGGTTCTGGCAAAACAGAATTAATAAAGGATATTTTATTTCAAATTAGCTCACAAACTAATCATCAACTAAAATTCATTTTTTTTGATTATAAGGGAGAAGGAAAATCTGAAAAACTAACCCCTTTTTTACGTGAGACTCAATGTGAATTTGTAAATATTGAAGAAAAGCCATTTGCATTTAATCCGCTAATATATATAGACCTTATAAATGAAAGACAAAGATTGTACAATATAAAATTGTTTAAAGATGCAATTGCATCTATTGATAAACGAATTGGAACTAAACAAAAAAATAGTTTAGAGAAAGTCTTGAAGATTTGTTTTCAAGAATCCACGAAATCAGGTCGTCATCCTTCTCTCAAAGCTGTCAATGATGAGTTAAAAAATTATTATGCTGAAGCAAAGATGAAAGATGATACTTTAACTAGCATTTTAGAGGATTTAGCAGATGGGATATTTGCAGATGAATACGATCCTAACTTTAAATTAAATGAAAAAAGTTTATACATAAATTTGCCACCAACATTGCCTAGTACTGTTCGGCAAGCAGCCGTTTTTTTAATGTTAAATTATTTATTTTCTGAATACATTAGTAGTAATGATGTACGTATTTCTAATGATAGGATAAAGCCTATTAGATATATAATTGTTATTGATGAAGCACATGTTTATTTAAAACAAAAAAATATGACAGAAACTCTGGAGAATTTATTAAGAATGGTTAGGTCTAAAGGTGTTATTATTATGTTGATATCACAGGGGATTGAAGAATATAAACAGAAAGATTTTGATTTTTCATCACAGGTAAAAATCCCTATTTTACTAAATGTAAAAAATACAGATTTAAAAATTGTAAAGCCATTTTTAGGCTCAGGCAAGAGTGATGTACCGTTAAAAAAGGCTTTGAAAGGACTAAAAAATTTAGATGACAACCAAAAAGGTGGTGTTGTCAATTTTTCTGAGCCACAATTAATTGATATTAATATGTTTTGGAAAAGGAAGTTGTAGACTTTTTAGGATTAAATTCTTTCCTTTAAAAACTCCTCCACCGCTTTTTCCCATTCTGTATGACTATTGCGGAGGTAATTTTCATGTCCTGATGCTGGGAGTTGGACGAGGGTTTTGGTGCCTTGTAAATTGCTGAAAATCGCTTTGGTTTCTTTTGAGGTAACGCGTTTGTCTTTTAAGCCATGCAAGAGTAAGGTTGGGGTGTGTATTTGCTGGGCGTAGTCAATAGGGCTGTGGGAAAAGGCATTGAAACGGCTTTGTAGGCTGCCGTAAAAGAGTAAAATCTCGGCAAAAGGCGTGGACGGCAAGCCCATAGCCGTAAATCGCTTTCGCGTGGTCATTAACAAAGTGCCAAAGGGACATTCTAAAATTAATTTTTGTGGCTGGATGTTGTAGTCTGTGAGGGCGCGCATGATGGAGACCGCACCCATCGAAGAACCATGTAGCAAAATTGGGGTATTGGGGTATTTTTTTTGGATAAAAGAATAGGCTGCCTGCACATCTTTGCCTTCTTTTACACCGACAGTTGTTTGATTGCCTGTGGAGCCGCCGCTGCCCATAAAATCTACCAAAAGGGTTGTGTAGCCCATTTGCTGGAACTCATTGCTATAGGCGAGCAAGCTGGATTTGTTGCTTGAATAGCCATGAAATAAAATAACTACTCCTTTATGTGCCTCTTGTGGAATTAACCATGCTTCTAATTTTTCATAGCTATCTAAATTTACCGTTTGATAAGGTTGGCTAGGACGATGATCATTTTTAGGTCTAGGGTTGTTGATGCCCCAAAATAGGATGTTTACTTTTTCAACAATAGATAATTGTTCGGGTCTTTTTCTTTGGCCAGAGGTATCTGTAAAATGTGTAAAATGATAGGCATGATTGTAGGAAATGAAGTTTAAAAGAATAAAACCAATCAGTATGCTCCATTTGAAAAATGTTCCTATTGCTTTCATGTTTGTTTAGATATGGGACTTGAGATGTATTTTTTTTGTATAAAGAACTTATTATTAATTGTTTATGATAGATTTGAGTGTTATTTACTTTGTCTAGTTATTTATAAGTGCCAAGTACTAATTAATTATGCGAAATTTTGTTCTAAGGTATTGACTTTCACTGTTTTAATTAAACAAAGAGTAGCGTTTAATTATTGTGTAGTACTTATTAATAATTCTACAACAATAAGTTGAACCAGTCGCCTTTGTTATTTTGCCTTGTACAAAACAAAATCACTTTGGTTTTATGGAGCAACTTATTATTTCTGCATTACTTAATGGAGTTTTTAAAAGGTAGGAATAGCATCAACTACTCTACAAGTTTATCGGCATATACTGTAATGGAGTAAATGCCTGTATTACTTTGTTTTAATTGAGTGATGGTTTCAGGGGAAAGGTATTGTTGTAACAGGCTGTCAGGGAGTTCAATGCGGCGTTCTCGCTTGATGCTAATATTTTGAAAACCAGCGTTTTGTATGTGATTTAGGTAGGTGGTTTTTTCGCTTGCACCTGCCACACAACCAACATAGAGCTCGGCGGCGGTCAATACTTCTTGCGGTAGGGAGCCTTCGTAAACAATATCGGAAATGCTAAAGTGCCCATTTGTTTTTAGGATGCGGTGAATTTCTTTAAATACTTGTGGTTTGTTGGGAACAAGATTTAACACACAGTTGCTAATCACAACATCGGCGGTATTTTGGGGAATGTCTTGCATTTTTTCAATATCATTTAACACAAATTCCACATTTTGGAAGCCCAATTTAAGGGTGTTTTTTCGTGCCAAATCAATCATTTCTTCGGTCATATCCACACCGATGACTCTGCCTGTTTTGCCCACAATTTGCCGAGCTACAAATACATCATTGCCTGCTCCTGAACCTAAGTCAACAACTGTATCACCTACTGAAATATTGGCGATTTCCGTTGGTATTCCACAGCCTAATGATAGGTCAGCCTCCGCAACATAGCCGTCTAATTGGGTGTAATCTAAGGCCATGATGTTTTCATTTTCAGGCGCGCAGCAACTGCTTTTCGCACAGCATCCTTCTGTGGTTTGACTGTTTTGAACGGCTGCTTTTGCTCTAGCAGCATATGCTTTTTGTACTTCTTGTTTGATGGTTGTTTTTTTCATTGGAAGTTAGATTTTTGGATTTTTGGATTTTTAGATTTTTGGGATTTGAAAATTTTGCAATCTTCCAAACTCCAAAGCAATTCAATTTTAGCTAGGTGGTGGCTATTTTTTTGGCGTAATGTCTAGGAAATTTCCATAGGAATCGGTTTCTATTTTGCAACAATCAAGTAACAAATCCTTTAACTTTGCTCGTCCTCTTTGAACTCTTGATTTGGCACCAGAGTACGATATATTGAGTTGTTCGGCCAGTTCTACTTGTGATTTATTTTGTAGGTCAGAAAGGGTGATCGCTTCTTTGTACTTGGGTGGTAGTTGCTCAATAAAAGGATGTAGACAGGAAATAGTTATGGTTGTATTAAGTCTTTCTATTTCGCTATATGTCCAAGTCGTGTTGGGGACAGTAGTGGCTGTAGTATAGGATTTTTTCTGCCTAAAATGGTCTACTATGGCATTTCTGACCATGCTGTAGAGGTATTTTTGCAGATCGTTGACATGGACAACACGCTCAAAGTTGGTGATGATTTTGAGAAAAACTTCTTGTAAAATATCGTCTGTATCTGCCTGATTATGGGTGCGCTTTTGGATAAATGTACGCAATTCTTGGTGAAAATTATCCCAAATTTCTTTGATTTTATCGTTCATAAGATTGTTGTTTTTGGCTTTTTGGCTTTTTAGCTTTTTAGCTTTTTAGCTTTTTGGCTTTTTGGCTTTTTGG
>JAHDHV010000222.1 GCA_020631155.1 Bacteroidota bacterium
CAGCCGATGTATGCCAAATTTTTGCCTTTTATTGGAGAAGGTTGGATGAAGTAAACTTCCATGTGATTGCTCTTTCTTATGTCAAAAAAATAATCCATATATTTTATTTATTCAACTCATGCAACTTTCTCCATTGTTTTCTAATACTGTTAAATTGAGTGTACCTATTAATGGGTTGAAGTAAATGAAGGGCATTTGCCTAAGTAATACAAAAGCGACTGCTTCAATTAATTATCGTAAAATTACTAAACACCTCTATAAATATTACCAATAACAGACAAATAAAATAGGTGACTTTACGCAACTCAATACATCCAATGGAATGTCTATTACTTAGTAGTCAGTCAAGATAAAATTGACGATTGCTTTTGGCGTTTTTTGCTCCCTAGCTGTGTTACAAAGCCTCGCCGTAGCTTTGGTGGCTATGCCTACGTTTTGCGCCTTGCTAGGGAACAAACATCACTCAACATCAACCCGTCATTTTAACGTTGACTAACTACTTAGGCAAATAAAATTTGTTTTTTTTCTGTTATAAGTACTACACAATAATTAAACGGGACTCTTTGTTTGATTAAAAAAGTGAAAGTCAATACTTTAGAACAAAATTGTGCACAATTACTTAGTGCTTGGCACTTAACAATTTTTTTTTGATAAAACGATGGCAACTTTTAAGTGCATATTGGAGTTTATACAAAGGTATAATTTTCAAAGTTCGTAATGGAGTTAATATTTTTCTGGAAAAAAAAACTTCACAAACAAAAGATAAGTCATTATTTATCAACAAAAAGTAAAACATTTTTTTCATCAATCAAAATTAACTAAAAAAAAAGCTCTGTTTTTTAAACCCCAAACATCTTTTGTTATCTAACACATCGAACTCACACAAAAAACGGAGATATTAATTTAACCAAAAAGATATTATAATGAAAAAGTTATTCTGTATTTTAGCAATTATTGGTCTGTTTTTCGCTACCGAAACTTTTGCACAGCAAGGTAGAGTAGCTAATGGCAAGAATAAAGCAGTAACTAAGAAGAAAGGAAAAGTAAAAGCTGCAAAAAGATTGTTGATTGATGCCAATAAACCTGCTACAGAAAGAGCTGATTTCTTGACATCTTCTATGACTAGCATGTTAGCATTAAATCCACAACAACAAAGTGAAGTTTACCAAATTAACTTAAACACAGCTAAGAAAGTAGACATCTTACGTGCCGACAGAAATAGCGACATCAGAGGATTCAAAAGACAATTAAAAGAAGTTTACAGTAACAGAGATAGAGCTATCAAAAGATTATTGACTTCAACACAGATCAATTCTTACCGTGAAGTTAAAAGAGCTTTGAAAGAGACAAGAAAAAATATGCACTAGGCAACTTGCCATACAATAATACAACAAAAGCCTGTATAAATTTTTGTGATAGTTCAAATCACCATCGAAAAGGGGTTAATTAACTATCCATCAATACTTAACACTATTAAAATGATTTCGATATTTAGTCAAATAAATGTCGAAATCATTTTTTTTTTGAACTTTAATGTGTAAATTAGCGATATTATTGCACACCCTCAACCTCTCAACTAAATGAATTGTAAAGTGTCCTCAAACAACTACCTAAGTTTGGGGCATTGGTGTTTTACCCATTAATATTATTTTTTTACTTAATTTAATAAAATGAGTTTTGGCGATATTTTGCCCATCATTATTGTACTTTGTTGTGCTGGAAGCAAATACATCATGGCACTAGGATTCATTGTTTATTATGATTATAATTTTATTGAATCTTTTGTGCTTGCTGTAACAGGTGGTATGTTGGGCATTTGGTTTTTCAGCTATTTTAATGATGTTTTTAAAAAAATTTGGCAGCATTTTTTCCCAAAAAAAGATACAGGTAAAATCGTGATCAACACCAAAAAACGATTAATAGTTAAAATACGCCAAAGCTATGGCCTAGCTGGCATTGCTTTTTTAACACCTGTTATTTTGACTGTCCCTGTAGGTGCCATCATTGCAACAACCTTATACAAAAACAAAATTAAGGTATATAGCTATATGTTAGCTGCCTTCATATTCTGGTCACTTCTGTTCTGTGGATTGTATCATCTGCTTGATCTTGACCTTAGCAGTTGGCTCCATTTCTAGTAGAGACAATTCTTGAATTGTCTTTACCTGAATTGTCTCTACTACTCTCCCCTTCCATTCTGTGGTATAACCTCTCTCACTGTTTTACCATAATTATCATACAATTTGTAGGTGCTGTCAATAATTTCGCTAATATTTTGCTTAAATGCTGCTGCATCTTTACCATAATTGCGTCGTACTGTTGCCTGTACAGTTCCTTGATAACGGCACAAATAATACATCACAGGATATTTTCCCACCTCAATTTTTTCCCTTAAACTCATACTTGGGAGATAGTGTTCGTATAACTTATGGGCATAACGATGATGCTCATTGTCCGTTTTTATCCAATCTTTACGCTCATATTGCATATGTTCTGCCTGTACTTCTTCAATAAATTTTTTATATTGCCTCAAATATTCCTTTTTATCTAATAAAGAAAAATTAACCTCTTTACATCCATAAAAACAACTTGTAATACTTGTAAACAACAATAGCTTTATCAGTAAGCTGTTCATAATTTCTGTATTTTTTATTATAAGAAATATAGATAATAAGGTGACTAATCTGGTATGTTTCAAATACTGTACTTTTCAATCAAACAGCTTGAGCTACTTTGACAGTTCGTGACTAACAGGTTAGTGATTCGTTTTTGGACTTTGTAATTTTTTTTTGGTGAGTTCTGTAACGAAGCTTTAATCCTTGTTATGTCACCACCTATTTACCTTGCTATTCGCTGATTTTATTTTGCAAAAAACAGATTCGATAAAATAATAATTCGTTTGTTTTAATTACTTGAACTAATTCACTAAGCTTTTGATTTTCAGGAGTTTATGATTTTCTTTCCAAGCCTTAAAAGGTGTGACCCCACTGGGGTCAAAGAAGTTCCCTGCACTTTTTCTAACATACTTTGACCCTGCTAGGGTCATTTTACTTATCCAATGACCGCAGAGCGGTCAAAGTATGTTAGCTGGACATAATGACCTGATTACACGCCCCCAGCGAGGTCGAACCCTTCCTAAAAACACAAACACCTATTAATCAATTAATTATGTATTTAGTGATGGCTATTTTAAATTCTTGTTTTCTCATTTTGAAATCAGCGAAAGCCGAGATTTACCATTTTATTATAGCTATTTAAAGTCAAAAAGCAACTCATTCCTACTAATTTCTGATCGCTAATTTCTAACAGCTAAAAATCCAAAAGTCTAAATATCTAAATATCAATTTTAGAGGCAAATTGTTAGGATGATAATGAAACATGCCTTTTCATTAAGAAGTAATAAATTGCAAAGGATAATAAAAATCCTGTAAACCAAGATAATTTGTAAAGAAAATCAAGGGCAGGTACCCAATAACCTATCAAAGCAACTACTACACCAATAGCTAGTGCGATCATTGCTGCGGAATTGAAACCAGAGCCCCCATAAGCATATACGCCATTGGTTTTATAGAGTTCAGCCAATTGTAAATTTTTGTTGCGAATCAAATAATAATCACATAATAAAATACCCAAAACAGGGCCAAGCAATCCACTAACGAAGATTAAAAAACCACTAATTTCATTGAGCAACCACCAAGGACAAATCAAAATGCCAATGATGCCGGTTATCAAACCACCGATGCGGAAACTAATTTTGGTAGGCGATAAATTGGAAAATGCATTGGCAGGTGCGATCACATTAGCGGCAATATTCGTGCTTAAAGTGGCAATAATCATAAAAATTTGGGATATAACCACCACAATCGGACTGTCAAATTTTGTTAATAGTGATACAGGATCCCAAGGCGCATCATCTGTTACCAAGATGTCCTCAAAATTGACTAAAGCAGCAAAGGTGACAAAAATCCCAACAAAGGAATACAAAATCATGGTACCCGGTAAGCCTATAAATTGACCAGCTACTTGTGCGCGCTGTGTGGCAGCATAGCGTGTAATATCGGCAATACTCAAGGACATGGTAGCCCAAAAACCGACCATCGCCGTCAGCCAAAGGAGGTACCCCCATAAAGTGCCGCCAAAACCTTGATTGTTTGCTTGTTTTAAATTTGCTGCTACTTTCGTAGAGGTAATTTCTGTGCCATTTAAGTTTTTGCGAAACTGCACTTGCACCGTTTTTTCGCCTGATTGCAACCCCTCTTTATCTAGTTGAAATTGCTGTGTAGTTGCTAGATTTTGCAGAGAAATAGCGGCCAATTCGCCTTCATTTAAAGGTTGCCAGCTCAAGGTCTTTTCGCCTGTTGTTGTTGGTATAATCAACTGATAATCAGAAGCTTTAAATTGACCTTCTTTTGTTTTTAGGGGCTTTAATTGTAGGTTAAAATCCCCGTTTTCCTGTACGACTTGTGCAGTTGGCGTTTGCATTTGTTTACCTTGCTCTAAGACCGTTCCGAAACCACCTGCCTGATACGCTCCCCAGCCAATTAATGCCAAACCTATAAAGATTAAAATAGGGGCTGCCCACTCCTCTAGCCATCGAATGCTTTCCGTTCCGTTCCAAACAAAGTAGATATTAACTAGCCAAAATAGGGCAAAGCCGATGAATTTTCCGACCGTCAAATCGGGGGAAGGGATGCCTCCCGTTATGGCCATCCAGATGGCGTAAAAGGCTAACCCTCCTATCCATGTTTGTATGCCAAACCAACCGCAGGCTACGAGTGCACGCACGACAGAAGCGATGTGTATGCCATTCGTACCAAAGGAGGAACGCCCTAAAACGGGAAATGGGATGCCGTATTTTACACCTGCATGTCCGTTTAGTACCATCGGAATGGTGATGATGAGGTTCGCTAATCCGATGATCAATAGGGCTGCGAACCAGCTTACCCCTGTTTTTATCATATAGGATGCCAAAATATAGGTGGGGATACAAACTGCCATTCCGACCCAAATAGCTGCTAGGTTCCACATGCTCCAGGTGCGTTCACTAGGCGGAACAGGTGCGAGGTCTTTGCTGTACAAAGGCGAATTGGATACGTCCTCTTGTAATTGGATAATGTCCTTATTGTTCATATTTTTTGTTGGTGGATTTGTAAAAATTGTTGAGTTGTTGAGTTTATAGTTAATTGAGTGTGCACAATTTTGTTCTAAAGTATTAGAAATGAGGAATTTAGTCTTTTACTATTGTAACATTAATTTTGTCTAGGTACTTATATTTCAAATAGGGTGTTTTTTAACCAAATAAGGCTAAATATCTAAAAAGCTAACACATCATTTGTTGCTAATTTTTTCTATAAAAGCACGCTCTTCTTGATAACGTTTGGGGTCTCTTTTGCTTCGATCCTCGAAATTATCTCCTTCCAACAGGATACTTCTACTGCACAGGCCGGTGCTTAATGGAGAATCGGGGTATTGAGATGCCCACAAATACCAAGTATCCCCTTCTTGAATACTTAGTCCACAGGCGGCACCTGATAAGGGCGTTTCAATAACTATAGTTTTAGTATTTTCAACTGTTGTTTGTGTGTTGTCTTTTATTTTACGTAAAAAGCAACGTTTTCTCTTCTTTTTAACTACTTTTTGTTTATTTGTAGAGGTAGCAACTCCTTTTAAAGCTTCTTGCACTTCAAAAGTAATTGTTTTCATATGATTGTCTTTATCTACGTCTACTTTTAGGGCTTTGCCAATAAAAATTGCTCCTGCATTTTTATAATCTTCCAACGTGATTTTTTCCAAAGGTCGACAGCTACAAGCAAAGCTTTGGGTAATGCCTATGGCAAATAGTAGAATGATGCTTAGTAATAGTTTCATTTTTTTTATTTTTAGAAATTAATGGTTAGACATATTGCTTTATTGCTTTATGGATATAAGCTTATGTTTTTTTTAAATATTTATAGAATGATGACGGCTAAAACTATCGTTACAGAAATCATCCTTTTTTTCCAAATTAACGGCTTTATCTATTACAAATAGAGGACGATTTTTGGACTGTTTAAATACTTTGCTTAGGTAAATACCTACAATACCAATGCTAAATAAAATACTACTTGAACATAATAGTAGAGCAATATAAAAATAAAAAAGCGAGGAAGCCCAAAGACCTAATAATTGACTTAATCCCATTGCGGCACTTATAATTAAAAAAAGTCCACTTAATAATAGGGGAATGTATAATAATTTGGTAGACTGATAGGTTAAGCCTGTAATTGCCAAGCGGAGTAGGCGGCCAAAAGTATAGGTGCTTTTGCCTTTATGCCGTTTAGAATGTTTAATTTCGATGAAACTATGCGGAAAGCCTAGCCATCGCAGTACCATCAAATATTGTCGCTCGGTATCGTTGAATTGTAAAAAAGCGTTGACCACTTTACGACTGAGGATGGAGTAATTTGCCACATCTTTGTCGAAGCCTTTGACATCAGAAATAAAGCGCATACTTGCATTGTATAGCCTTGATTCTAAGCGCCGAAACCATGAATGTTTGCGAACTTCGGCATAGGCAAAAACGACTTCCCAACCTTCTTTTGCTTTCTTGTACAAAGCTGGAATATACTTAGGATCGTCTTGCAAATCGCAGTCCATGACCACAACCCATTGCCCTGTTGCAGCTTTTAGGGCTGCTGTAATGGCTTGATGTTGCCCAAAATTGCGACTTAGTTTGATGCCTTTTACGCGTTCATCTGCCTGACAACAAGCCACAATTTCTTGCCAAGAGGCATCAGGACTGCCATCTTCCACTAGAATCAATTCGTAGTCAGTAGTAATGTTTTGAGCAGCTCTTCCCATTCTTTCTACCAATTCGGCGACTATACCCTCTGCTTGATATACAGGGGTGATGACAGATAAATATACATTTTTTTTATTCAAAAAGAGAAGTATGGTTTTTAATTAGACATAAGATTTGAGACGTGAGATAGGAGACTTTTTTGATTGCGAATGTGGGATTTAGTAATTTCGGATGTAGGGCGATTTTGGATGTGGGATTTAATGATTTTGGATATGACCTAAACATCTAAATTTTAAAACCCACTAAGAGGCTGTATTGATTTCATCCTTTGGCTTAAAAAATGCGTCTTTTGCTCCTACATTTCGCCTTTTTATTGGCATATAACTAACTCTCCACCATGTACCTCAAAAAACGCTACATTTGGGGGCAAAATACATCATTTTCAGCCTCAAAATCAAGACAACCTCTAAAAGTCTTTATGGAACTTTACAACTTTATAACCTTAAAACTTTAAAACCCTAATTTTACCGAATAACAAATTTCTTGGTAACAACATCACCATTAATATTCATTTTCAAAAGGTAAAGCCCTGCACTTAATTGACTGTTATTCAATTGCTTTTCATGACTGCCTGTGGTATACAATTGTTGTTCACGATATACTTCTTGGCCATTGCTATTGAAAATGCCCCACTCAATATTG
The DNA here is from genome assembly GCA_020631155.1 of Bacteroidota bacterium. Lineage (GTDB taxonomy): Bacteria > Bacteroidota > Bacteroidia > Chitinophagales > UBA2359 > JAHDHV01. Next base: position 7,484 of record JAHDHV010000222.1, read on the forward strand.
GCTTGTTTTTTTAGGGTAAATAAAATATGTAAGCTTTCGTTTCGATTCAATAAAGTTGGATAAACTGCTAATTTTTCTGTTAGCAAAGTTTCCTCTAAATCAGTACCTATAGTTACATTAAAATTGGCTTTGTATTCACAATTGTTTGCATCATAAATAACCACTTCATAGCCATTGCTTTGAGGCAGTCCAGAGGTGCTATTTTCTGTTGTAAAACCATTTGGCCAGAAAAAGCTATAGGGAGGTGTACCGCCTTCTACCGTTGCTTCTGCCGAGCCAATACCAGCTTTAATCGTTGCAGATAATGGCGTTGGTTCAATAATGTCAACAGATAAATCAATGAGGTTGTCCTCTGAATCAGTTACAGTAATACTATAAACACCTTTACCTAAGTTACTGGCTTTGTTGGTACTATTTTCTGCATTATAACTCCAAATATACGTATAAGGTGGCACGCCGCCGCCTATGGTCAATTCAATGTCGCCATCTGTCATTTCATAACAAGAAATTTGTCGAACATCAATCTGAATACCCATAGATTTAAAAGCAGTAGACACCGAACAGCCATTGGCATCGGTTATAATAACGCTGTTATCGCCAACAGGTAAATCAAGCGTTTCTTCCCCTATTTCGCCATTGCTCCATTCAATCAAATAAGGTGGTGTACCTCCACTAACATCAATTTTTGCTTTAAAAGATTCCAGTTGTACAATATCAAAACTCAATTCATTGGGCTGCGACATTTTTACAGGCAGTACATTACTCATTCCATTGGCATCAGTTACCGTTACCTTGTATTGTCCAACGCCAATATTGCTTAGTTGAGTACCTGTTTCGCCATTGCTCCACTCATAAGTATAAGGTGCTGTTCCGCCAGCAACTTCTATTTCAATAGCACCATTTTCTGCCTCGTAACAACTTAGTGGATCAATTTTTAAATCTTTTAAATAAAGCGCGTTTTCTCCTGTGGTTTTGAAGGAACCACCAATACTAGGAGAACAAGAATAACCAGCACTTAAAGGCTTTACTGTCCAATAATAATCTACATTTGGGTCTAAGATAGCTCGATAAAAAGTATCCGTGATATAACTTTTCACATCTGTACCATTCTCCAAATCCGTAAATTGCAAAAGCTCCAAATAGTATTCTGTAGCTCCGGGAGCAGTATGCCAACTTAATAGCACCTGACTAGCTGGAATATTTTTTGCACCGGGTAACGGATAAAAAACATAAGAATCGCCTACTTTATCTATTGGCGGAACAGTATTTTGTAATAAATCAGTTCGGCTGCTATTTAAAAATGCGCGCATTGCCTGCATTTGCTCAGGGCTAAAGCGAGACGTACAACGGTCACTGGCATAGGACATATAAAGGGTTTCATCGGGGTCAATAGGAACTCCCATTGGGTCGGTTAAACCACCACTATAAGGGCATGACCAGCGATCAGCAATATAATCGGCAGGGGTATCACAGAAAAAATCGCCCGCACTTCGACAATTAGAACCATTAACCAATTCCTGTTGATTAGTTGACGGCGTACCACTTTCCCAACCCAAAAAAGTATGTGGCATAGACATATAATGTCCTAACTCATGGGCTAGGGTTGTGGAACTTGGTCCAGAACAGCTTTTGGCTACTGCTACTGCATCAGGGCCGCCTGTAAAATACCCGCAATTACCTGCTGGATCATCTACAATATATACATTGATAACATCATCATAATTGTTATTACGCATCATTTGTGCTCCATTGCCAAAATTATGTCTGTAATATCTGGTACTATTGATATAATGGAATTCAGAATTGATGTAAAATTGAATGTCTACATCGCTGAAATCATCATTTAACTCGCAAAGTAAGCGAAATGCATCATTGGCAGGAAAATGTCCTATACCATCATCATCTCCAACAATGTGAAATTGAATAGGTAGGTATTGTACAGCACTAGAGGTTTTGTATTGAACAGGATTTTCTTGGTATTTTTTGAGCCAATTCAACATTTTATCAGGCATTTTTGTGCCGCAAAAGCCTAGCTCTTTATCTTGTGCATGTGTAAAAGTAGTAAAAAATAAACTAAATGTAATGATAAATAGGGTAGATAATATCTTTCTCATATTCTTAAAATGTTTTTTTATAAATAAGCACCTAAACATAAAATGTGAGACATAAACCTTGAGATAATGAACAAATAATTAATAATTTATGTCAAGTTCAAATGTCATTTAATTTTGCCTAGTTACTTATAATAATAGTAAAATAACAACTTTTTACAAAGATAAATAAATGAAAGCATAAATAGTTGACTTCTACAAGACGTATTGCAGTCTTTTTACGAATTTTAGTGGACTTTTGGACTTTTGGACTTTTGGACTTTTGGACTTTTGGACTTTTGGACT
>JAHDHV010000223.1:0-4829 GCA_020631155.1 Bacteroidota bacterium
GCTAAGTTACTACATCTTTTAATAAGATAAAAATTTTTTTCACTTTTTATTTCAAAATTATCTGAAAAAAGTAGCAAAAATACATAAAGAAATGGCTGACTCTGTTGAGAGCCAGCCTTAGAGAAACACAAATTGTTGTCGCCCAACAACAACTGCTAATATATAACCCAATAAACTATGAAAACTATTAAGGTAGTAAGTTGCTAAAAAAAATTCTGATCTTTCTTCACTATTCCATAATTTTAACAACTAATTTTTTAATTAATGTTGAAACTTCTATCCTCTAAGATAATGCATTATTTTATCATTTCCAAATATAGTTTGAGTAATTTTCACTTTGTTACTCATTTCAGTTTCAACTTCGGCAAAGCTAGTAATTTTATTTTACAATCACAAAAAAAAATTTGTGCTTTATCAATTTTAAGTAATTCTACCTAATGTATTAGACATACTTAGGTGAATAAGGCTACTATGATAAATTGGCATAGCTCGCCTTATTATATCACAAAGTGATATACTAATTTTCTCCGAATTTATATGAAAAACCTACACCGAAGAATGACTTAGTTTGTGCCCCTTTTCCTTGATAAATTTCATCGTTTGCACCTATTTTGGGCACACCTACTTCATCATCATATTTAAATGTATACTCAACTGTTGCGGAAATGAATTTATTGACTTTCATGGCAAGGTTGGTGACCCAAATAACGTCAATATTTTGAGGTTTGTTTTCTCCGTAAATGTTCTTGAGGAAGTTACTATAGAAATCTGCTGCACTGGTTAAGGTCACATTCTTAACTAAATCTCGCTTGATACCAATTTTTAGATTAGCTCCAAGCTCTGGCTTGAATTTTTGACCTGTACCTGCTATTCTATTTCCATTGGCATCTAAGTCTGCGCCTTCATTACCATGGATACCAAGGTCTGCGATTTCTTCATCCATAACTATTACACCCTTGAAGGTAAGTGGGGAGAAATAAATAGATAGGAACTCTTGGGGTTTATAATCAATACCTGTACCTAATGTCACTCTGGCAGGAGCCATGAACTGGGAAATTCCTAATCTTGTTTTGGTCAATAATGTAGAATCTACCCCGTCATTAGGATTTACATCAATTGAGTTTTTGTCCTCCTGAAACGTTTCCCCTTCTAAGAATTGACTGGCGAAAGTTCCTAGTGTTGCCCAGTAAGCTTTTTCTGACAACTTATATCCTAATTTTGATTGAAGGTCAATAACATCATCTGCTTTTCGGAAACCATCTGCGGTGGTATGTGTAAAACCTAAGCCAAACTTACCGTCATTTTCCCAAAGCCATCTGCCTTTTCTGTAATCTGCAAAGAGTGCTAAATTACCTACTAGGTTACCTGTGTTAATCCCCCCTTCTGCCCATTGAGAGAAAGCAGTGTAACTAACATTGATAAGCCCTTCTCCTCCTTTTTTCCAGCCTGACCACTCATCACCTTTTTTCAAAACTGTCTTTTCTATCTTCTTAACTTTACCCTCTATTTGAGCATGAGCAGTGAAATGAGTTATGACTAATGCCATAATAACAAACAACACCTTTTTCATAAAAATAAATTTTTCTTTTTTAAAATACTTTTGAAATAAAATTTGTAAGTATTTTCTTTCCACTCTTATACCTGCCACATTTTCTAAATATATGAAAATCAGTAGCGTGCTTATTTGTTTGTTGATACGATTTTTGAGACGGTACCTTGAAAAAGAAAGTCACATACTTATTTAAAAAAACTTTAGAAGCGTCATCTACCTAGATTAGATTACATCCATTAAACTGATGTTTTACTTAACAAACTAGATGGAGTTTTGAGGAGAAGGGTTTTATCTAATTCGCTTTTTCGGACAAAAAAAAAGAAAAAAAGTTTAAGAAATAGGAACTTTTTGCGAAATGAGCTTGTTTGAAACAGCAAAACCTAGTACCTTGTATCACCTAGTACCTTATAAAAAACACATATGCAGTTAAATGTTGAAAAATCGAAAGCGCAAATGCGGCGAGGCATATTGGAATTTTGTATCCTGTCTATTATAGAGCAAGAGGAAATGTATCCTTCTGATATTATAAAAACATTGAAGAAGGCCAATTTGCTGGTGGTCGAGGGCACGATGTACCCACTATTAACGCGCTTAAAGAAAGCTGGATTGTTAAAATATCGTTGGGTGGAATCGCGCTCTGGTCCACCTCGCAAGTACTATCAGCTTACCGAAAAAGGCAAAGCTTTTAAAGAAGAGTTGCAAAAAACTTGGAACGAATTAGTTCAAGCAGTTCATTCAACCACAAAAAATCTCCATGAATTATGAATAAAACAATAAGCATTAACTTAGGTGGTGTTTTCTTCCACATTGAAGAAGACGCTTATGAACATTTAGACCACTATTTAGAGGATATCAGCCACTACTTTGAAGCAGAGGATGGTGGTAAGGAAATTGTAGAGGATATTGAAGGAAGAATAGCGGAAATGTTTCAGGAATTTCTAAAAAAACATCGCAGGCAAGTTATTTTATTGGGCGATGTGGAAACGACTATCAGCATAATGGGGCATCCTGAGGAATTTGGTGAGCCGATTGCGGCTTCCTCTACTCATTCTTCTGGTCACCATACTACTAGTAAAGGTTCAACGGCTTCGGCTTTTCAGGAGGAGGAAGATGAGGAGGAGGACGAAGATATAGACTTTGGGCAAGCGCAACGTTCCCGAAAATCCCGTAAAAAATATCGCCGCCTCTATCGCAATGGCGATGATAAAGTATTGGGTGGGGTTTGTTCTGGCTTATCCGCCTATTTTGGCATTTCCGATCCCATTTGGATGCGTTTGCTCTTTGCTTTCTCTTTGGTTGTATTGGGGCATGGCTTCTGGGTCTATATTTTATTGTGGATTATTATTAAAGAAGCAAAAACGTCTGCTGAAAAGCTGGCGATGCGCGGTGAGCCTATCAATATTTCTAATATTGAAAAGACCTTTAAAGATAGCGTAGGCAACTTTAAAACACATTTCAACGAATTTAACGAAACGGAGTCGGGCAGAAAAACAAGGTTTTTTTTTAGGCAGTTCACAAATTTGGCTAAAGAAATAGTGCCTTTACTTGGTTATTTGTTGATGAAACTGGTAAAAGTAGCAGTCGTTATCTTGGCAATTGTACTAATTTTCACTTTAGCAAGTGCGCTATTTGGGCTATTTGTTGCCATTTTATCGTCTGCTAAATTTTTGCTCAGTTTTATTTTTACCTCTATACTACCCGTTGCTGTCACTGCTATCAGCGCATTTTTAACAGTTGTTATTCCTATTTTATTTATCAGCTATTTTTTATTAAAAACCTTTTTCAAGGTAAAAATAAGAAATAGAAAACTAGGTAGAGCTTTAGGGATATTATGGATATTGAGTTTGGTAAGTGTACTTGCAATGGGCAGTAATACTTATACCAACAACTTTTCTTCGGTTGGCGAAATTCAAACAAGTGAGGCATTGACACAAGCATCTGCAGAGGCCTTACACATCAATTTACTCAACAATGATTTTGTGCGAAAGGTTAATATGCACAATCAATCGAAGGTGAGTGTTCCTGTGCCTTTATTAAATTTGGATAAGGCTATTTTTGATTATGATAGCAAGAATATTTTTGTAAAAAATGTGCAGTTAAGTGTAGAAAAGAGTGAACAAAATACTTTGCGATTGTTAAAAACAGCTTCGGCAATTGGTGGTAGTACACAATCGGCGCAGGAAACCGCCCGACAAATTGAGTATGTATATGAACAACAAGATTCTAGCCTTGCGTTCAGTCCTTATTATGCAACCCCTACCGATAACAAATGGCGCAATCAACAATTGAGTTTGGTGTTGGAAATACCTGTTGGTCAAAAAGTTTATTTTTCTAAAAAGTTGAAGCCAATTTTGCGAAATAATGGGCAAACCAAGTTGGTAGGTAAAAAATGGATAATGACGGAAAATGGCTTGGAAAGGATAAAAAGTAGTGCTTCAACAGTAGCCAAAGAAAATTCCCAAAATGGGACAAATCGTTCTAATGTGAAACTGGAAGGTAGTACACAAAAGACGTTCCCTTTTAAAGACTTTTCTAAAATTAATCTCCAAGGAAAATTTGATGTAGACATTATGCAGGGCGATAGTTATAAGGTTGTTTTTTCGGGGCATCCTAAAGATGTGGAAAAGGTGCGTATTCATCAAAGAGGGGCTGAATTGAAGGTAGATTTTAACTGGAATTGGTTTGGTGGCAGCCAAAAAGAAGAATTACAAGCCCTAATTATCCTACCCCGATTAACTCAACTAGAACTTAGTGGTATGTGTCAATCCAATGTTTCGGGTTTTGAAATAGATAAATTGGATGTAGAATTGTCTGGTTTAAGTACTACAGATATAGCAGCAGAAGTGGAGCAGCTAAATGTAGAAGTATCTGGTGCTTCGGAACTGCGTTTGAAAGGTGCTATTGACCAATTGAATTTGGATGCTTCGGGAGCTTCTAATATCAAAGCCTTTAATAGTGAGATAGATAAGGCAACTTTAGAGGTATCAGGGGCGAGTTCTGCTGAATTATTGGTTAAAAATAGTTTAACAGCCGACTTATCGGGGGCTAGTACCTTACGCTATAAGGGACAGCCTAGTGATGTGGAGACGGAAACTAGCGGTGCCGCTTCTATTGTAGCAATGGATTAGAGGGAATTACTCGTTCCGAATTACGAATTACATACAATATGTTTTACTAAATATCAACATTTTACAATAAAAAATTATTCAACTAAAACCATTCAATTATTCAACTAAAACCATTCAATTATTCAACCAAAACCATTCAATTATTCAAC
>JAHDHV010000223.1:5051-9840 GCA_020631155.1 Bacteroidota bacterium
AATTATTCAACCAAAACCATTCAATTATTCAACCAAAACCATTCAATTATTCAACCAAAACCATTCAATTATTCAACACAAAAACTCAATTATTAGATTGGCATTTATCCAATCATTCAACCAATTATTATCCTCAAGGCAAGCTTTTTGTCTTGGGGTTTTTTTTATGTTTTTATTAGCGTTCTAATTACTCAATTCTTATGATATATTGGCATAATATTCGCTTTGTAATCGCTTTATATACTTTCAACATATCTCAACAATAGCTTTAATCTACAATTGACATCACAATGAAATAAGCGGTATAACCCAATTAGATAATTTACGTAATACTTTTAGGTACTACTTTTCATTGACAAGCTTTGCCATTAACAACAAGTAATTCATATAAAAAACAGCATTACGCAATTCATTTATCACAAATAACTTACACTAAATCATGTTACTTGCTCAATCCGACTACTTTACCATGATAGTAACATGTTTTTTTTGAATAGATTCTTTTTTTGGCAAAAAAATAAGTCTCCATGAAGTTCTGGCAAAAAATAATTAGACGAATAACCAAAAGAATATACTATAAATATTTAATACCTTTACTATCAATCATGGCAATTGCTATGTTATTAGGTGGCTTATTAATCGTTATATTAGTATCTAATAATATAGATAAAACTGGAAATGATGTCAAAACTCAGACTAAAGCGGATTTACTTCAAGACATTCAATTTCGACACAATGCCCACACTCAAGTTGCTTCTAATCAATTTCAACACCAATTAGACCATATAACAGAAAAACTTTTTACACTCTCTAAATCACGAGTGTTTAAAAGGTTGCAATATCGAAAAATGCATGATAAGGTAGAGCAACTAATGAATGAAGTACCTGAAATCTTAGAATTTAAGGTACTTCGCTCTAATGGTTATTCTACCTATGCTCATTGTAATCCTGATTTGTTGTATTCTGTAGATTTAAAAAGCCTCCGCCCTGTAAAAATTTTTGATACACATGATATACCTTTTAAAAACGTTTTTATTTCTAAGGCTTATTTTTCTGCTGAGGAAAAAAAGCAATATGTTTATATTGGGCTTCCATTATTGAATACAGGACGAAGGATAAAATATGGCCTTATGGTGCGCTATGATCTAGCCCCAACCTTAGAGCAACTAAAAAAGACCGCTAATAATGTAGGCGGTGGTGATATGTATATTGTAGATAAAGAAGACCATCTAATTGCTCAATCTTGGAAAAAAATAACTGATGAACGGCAAAAACAATTAGGTGAACAAGAAAAAAAGTTAATGACAAAACAATTGGAAGGCAACTTTTGGGAAGATAAATTATTTTCTTTTCACAAAAATAAATACGGTTTTACCACTATTTTAGACACCCCCAATAAACTAGCCTATAATCCTGTTAATAAACGCCTTGCTTCCCTCTCTGAACAATTTGACTCTACCACTTATAGCATTCTTTTCTTTGTTACACTTGCCTTTTTAACCATTGCTGCATTAGCCACTTATATAGGCGTTAGAGTAGCGCGTTCCATCACTCGCCCTGTTATTTTAATGAAAAGGGCAACACAAAAAGTAGCACATGGCAATTTAAATGTACAAATTCCTGCTACTACCCACGATGAGTTAGGAGAATTATCTGCCTCTTTCAATCAAATGATTGCAGCCATCAAAGACTATCGAAAAAAAATACAAGAACATTCGCAACAAGCAGAAGTACAGGCACAAAAACTAGCAGAATCCAATGCCAATTTGGAACAGTATGCGCGCACTGTGTCGCATGATTTAAAGGAGCCGCTTCGTATGATTAGCAGCTATATTCAATTGTTGCAACGCCGTTATAATCACCTTTTTGATGAGGATGCTAATGAATACATGAATTTTACCCTTGATGGAGCCAAAAGAATGGGGCAAATTATTGAAGATTTGCTGGCTTACGCTCGCTTTGAAGAAAAAGCACAACATAAAATGTTTCAAATCATTGACTTAAATGAAATGTTAAAAGCAGCCTTACATAATCTAAAATGGATGATACAAGAAAATAACGCTACAATTAGCTATGATGAACTCCCATCTATAAAAGGAAAGAAAACATATATGTTGCAGTTATTTCAGAATCTATTGAGCAATGCTATTAAATATCGGCGAGATGAAACACCTCAAATTAATATTTCTACAAATGTAAGCAATGGACAATTTATCATTAAAATTGAGGATAATGGCAGTGGTATGGCTTCCGAAGATTTAGAGCGTATTTTTATGCCCTTCACTCGCCTAGTGAGCCGACAAGAAATAGAAGGCAATGGCATAGGACTCGCAACGGTCAAAAAGATTGTTACCCACCATGGCGGAGAAATATGGGCAGAATCCGAGCTAGGCAAAGGCTCTACTTTTTACATTGCCTTACCGACCTCTTCTGTACAAGTGCCTATTAAAGCGGTTGCGTAAATTTAATGGAAAATTGAAAGTTGAAAAATGAAAATTTTTGGGATGCTTTTTTTTTGAAAAATCATTTTTCAGCCTTCAATTGTTGACTAAATACGATTAAGGTTTTGTTTCGTGGTTTTTACGATGCTTGCCAATAATTTAATGATTTCAGAAACTTCTGTCAAAATTGATTGACACTCCATTGGAGACAGGTAGTTGCTGTCCCTTAATAGCTCTAACCAATATTCACTTTCATTAGCTTCTTTCAGTGCAATGTTTATTTTACTTAGAAAGTCTGCTTTAGATTGTGCATGTTCAGCTTCCTTTATCAAAGCTCCAATTGCTGTACCGCTTTTTAATAATTGTTTAGAAAGTACATATTCTTTCTTTTCAGAATGAAGATACTTGTAAAGTCGGATAATTCGTAATGCAAAAGTATAAGCCTTATTCATCACTATGTTTTTTTTCCTGCTCACTTTTCTGGATTTTTTTCATTAAAAAATCATTTTCAATTCTCCATGCTAAAAATTCTCCATTCCAAAAATTTTCAACTTTCAACTCTCCATTTTCCATTAGTTCACTCCAAAGCTTTTCTCTTTGGCTTTTGCTGATTAACCGCAATATTTCTTCGCACAGCTCGCCCCTCAATGCGAAGTTCATAAGGGTCTAACATGGCATTGGTATTGATAAACAAAGGCGTATCAAACCAACCTTCTTTTTCATTTTCATAGATAAATGTTACATCAATATACTGCTGATTACCAGCCTTAAATAATACTGGCAGGCTATCATTGCTCTCACAATTTTCGTAGCAATATACACTGTAAACACGCATTACTCGACTGCTGTGATTGCTCAATTCTAACCTAAGGGTATACGGCTCTCCTATCCAAACCGTATCCAGTTCATACTTTGTTTTGACAAAATGTATATCCTCGCTCGCTTCTAAATATCCATCTAAAAACAATTGTTGACTTTTCCACAAGCTATCTTCCGAATTGTCCAAACGCTTATAAGCCACCGTAAACTCCAATGATTGCAAACCTAAACGCAACCCTCTAGTGTTAAAGCGAACTTTTATATCACTAGTCTGATTCGCACCTAATGTATCTACGGTTGCTATTTCTAAGACACTCGGATGCTCTACACGCATCAATAAGGGAAACATTGTTTCATTGTAACATTGGAAATTGGTTTTAATATCATCACCACATTGTTTAAAACCAAAGTTAAATACTTTAGGGTTGATAAATGTCAAATCTTTGACCTTAGTTGTTCCTGTAACAAGCTGCTTATTCTTTATTTTTTTCAGCGAATCTGTTTGCGCTTGAACAGTTGAGATAGTCACAAAGCATATCCATAAGAAAGATAAGTAATAAATAGTTGTTATTTTCATCTGTCTAAAAGTTAGTCTTGACAATAATAAATTAGTAATATGCTTGATATTACTCCTAATACTTTAATGTTAGCATTGTTTTTTGGCTATTTAGCTTTTTAGCTGTTAGAAATCATAAACTAGCAATAGCGTATTAAATCTTAAAATTCACTTAATTTATTGACGGCCAAATACTTAAAGGATTTATAATAGCTAAAACCTTCGTTATATAAATTATTAAAAAGAGAACCCCCATCAAAAAAACACCTAATCACGAATCACTGATCTACGAATCTACATTCAGAATAATGTTCCTGTAATCAGAGTAGCACTTTTTAATTAGAAAAAAATTACAATATACCATTGTCAAGTTAGTATTATGAATGACTTTTTAAGATAATATAATTTAGGAAGAAAAAACCCATTTTTTTGTAAGAATCAGGATATAGCTACCTCCCACATCCCCCTATTCTTTCATTCTTAACAAACCTATACAATTTGGTGACAGATGTTTGTTAAATACGTCTCATAATTAGATATTAGACGTGAGACTTTTGGATTTCGGATGTGTTGATTTTGGATTTCGGATGTGTTGATTAGACTTGCATCTTTGGTACATTTCATTGCCATCCTAATACTTTAATTCTAAAATTGCTATTTAGATATTTAGACTTTTGGATTTTTAGCTGTTAACAATCAGAGACTAAAAGATTATAAACTGGCAATAATCAATTGTTTTTAAATTTTCTAATGGGCTTAATTTATTGATTACTAGCAACTTATAAAGCTCCGATGAAAACATTTTTAATCTTAAATTTTATTTAAATTCTAGCTTCTAAATAGCCAAAAATCCAAAGAGCTAAAAGTCCAAAAATCCAAAGACTATTTTTTTACCATTTCACAAATCATAATATAAATATGGAAGTACCTATCATACCCGAAAAATTAGTAGACTCAGCCGAGCAGATCGAAA
>JAHDHV010000224.1 GCA_020631155.1 Bacteroidota bacterium
GTAGATTACGAAGCCTGTAGTGCCTGTCCAACTTCCACGCAACCGAGTTTAACGGCTGAAATCTGTAGCGATGAAGCTCCAATTTTACCAGACAATGATATTTTAGATGGCATTAGCGATGCAACAGGATTAAACATTGAATGGTATACCGATGTTGATTTAACTGATTTATATGGTGGAGAAAATTTAATTCACTCTGGAAATGATAATTGTGAAATAGAAACGCAAACGCTTTACGCTGCTTTTGAATGTCCTTTGGATAATGAACTAAAAGCAGCAGGTACTTTAGAAGTTAGTATTTATCCCGAACCACAAGCCCCAACGATTGTACGTTTAGACAACACTTGTACCTACGAATTGCAATTGGCTTGCCCTGATTTAGATACAGAGGTATCCAATAGCTTTGATTTAACAACTGACCCAGGTGATCCTACTGGTACAGCAACCGTTGTAGTGAGTAATGCAGCTTGCGGTGATACTAGCTTTGAAGTTCCTTATGAGGCTTGCCCTGCTGTTAATGCCAACTGCCCAACTGTGGACACTCCTTTAAATGAGGTTGAAGATATTTGCTCGGGTTCAGTGCCGAATTTGGATATTACAACCCTATTACCCAACCTTAATGATCCAGATGGCAGTGCGGTAGATAGCAATGGTGATGGACAGCCTGATGTCAATTGGTATTTTAACGATACTTTCACAAATATTTATGATGGAACAGGCATCAATCATTCCGCTACCTCCTCCTGTGATGCCGAAGAGCAAATCCTTTATGCAGCCGTTGAATGTAGTGTAGACAACAGCCTTATTTTGTTAGGCAGCATCACCTTAACCGTTTACCCAGCATTACAAGCCCCAGTGATTAACCGTTTAGATAATGATTGTAACTATGAAATTGTAGCTGTTTGCCCTAATGATATAGCTGGAGCGATTGATTTTAGTTTAAGCAATACACCGGGCAGTGATGGAGGTGTAGCAAATGTACAAGTCAGCAATACCAATGGCATTTGTGATGCAGCTACCTTTGAAGTCCCTTATGGTGCGTGTACTGACTGTCCAAGCTCTACACAACCTATAGAAACCGCTTTTGCTTGTTCAGGGGACATTCCAACATTACCAGACGATGCCATTCGCGCAACTTTAAGCGACCCAGGTAACTTAGCCGAAGATGCCGATGGAGATGGGGTAGCAGATATTCGCTGGTATACCAATGCAACCTACGAAAATGAATACGGCAATACACCTTTAAATCACATTGGCTCAGGCAGTTGTGAAGCGGAAATATACACTTTATATGCGACTATTACTTGTAGTTTAGACGCTAGTTTAGTGCCAGCAGGTAGCTTTGAGGTAAGCGTTTATCCCGAACCTAGAGAGCCAAGCATTATAGAAACGGCGAGTTGTGTTTATGAAATAGAAACGCTTTGTCCAGCAGATGAAATTGTTGGCGGAGATTTCCCATTGACTTTAAATCCGGGTGATGCAGGCGGAACAGCTAGTGTAACGATACGAAATGCAGGCTGTGAAGGCATCACTTTTGACATTCCGTATGATGCCTGCCCTGCCGATGCCGTTGTCGTTAGTTTCGATTGTAATACTGATGGTACGGCGGCTACTTTGGTTCTCAATGGCCCCAATAATTACACCTTCACTGATGCCAATAATGCCACCCTCAATGATGGTGATACCGTTCCTGTAGGTGCGATATTAACCGTTAATATTTTGGATGAAACGGGGGCTTTAGTCAGTACCGAAACACTAGACATCAACTGTGTGACCAGCGATTGTTTGACCTTAGATGCAGGCAATGATTTTAGTATTTGCGAAGGCGAGTCCGTTGATTTATCGGCATTGTTAAGTTTAAATAGCGACATAGAATGGTTCACCGATGTTATTGGCAATTTTAGCGATCCCTTTAGCATTATTACCAGCTTCATTCCTTCAGATGGAGTAACAGGCTCTTTCCCTATCTTTTTAAGTGCCGATGATGGTTGTGGAGGCACCGCACTAGATTCTGTAATGGTAACCATTGAACCGCAGGCGAATTTGATCATCAATGGTATTCGTCAAATTGCAGCAGGCGAAAGCACACAGCTTTTTGTGGAAGGCGGAGACGGCAATTACGTTTGGGATGATGCCCCAAGTTTGAGTTGTACCGACTGTGAAAACCCCGTAGCAACGCCAAGTGAAACGACCACCTATTTTGTCCGCAGTAGCGATGCATGTGCAGCCGTTAGAGAGGTGACCGTAATTGTCGAAACCACCGATAGAATCATCATTCCAACCGCCTTTTCTCCTAATGGCGACGGCATTAATGATGAATTAAAAGTGATGGTTAATAATGAATTAGAAAGTTTCCAGATGCTGATTTACAACCGTTGGGGTAAAAAAGTATTTGAAAGCAATGATGTTAATATGGCTGTTTGGAATGGTATGTATGGCGGGCAAATTCAGGAGATAGATATTTATACCTGCATTGTTTCTTATCAATTTGTTGGGCAAAAATTGAGAATGGAAAAAGTAATGGTAGAACTACTGCGTTGATTTTTTAGATTTCGAAATTTGTTGAGATACAAACTTTTGTATCTCAACAAATTTTTATGTGATATTTTGTATACTTTTAATGTATTGCGACATTAAGCGAAAACCCCACTAGTTATGAATACACATCCCCCCATAAAATATTACCGACTAAAACTAATCATTTCTATGGTGATTGGTTGTATAGTCGGTTTTATCATTGCTTTAGGATTGTCCTTAGCCATAGCTCCTACATGGATATTAGCATTTCAATGTGGTTTGCCCATAAGCATTTTTGTTAGCATCGTAATAGGTCTTATTTATGCTTATAAAAGAGGCAAAAAACAAGCTTTACAATTGACCTGGCAATTTGGTCTTGCCTTTTTGGTAGGTTTTTTAATCGGCTTTGGTTTGTTGATGTTGTAAGTAATTTAGAGTTTGGAAGGTTAAAAAGCTACAAGGTTTTAAAGTTTTTATTTTCGGTATGTTTCAAATAGCGTGTTTTTTGCCAAACAATTTGTGCTTACTTTGGCAGTTCGTGGATTCGTGATTAGTAGATTAGTGATTCGTTTTTGGACGTTTTTTACTGATTGATTTCTTTTTGGATGTTTTCTGTAACGAAGGCTTTAGCCGTCATAATACTATAAAAATCAAAAGCTTATATCCATTAGGGAAATTAAAAAGTGATTTATTTTAACTAATTTCTAACAGCTAAATAGCCAAAAGTCTAAATATCTAAATAGCAATTTTAGAAACAAAGTATTAGTAAGAAAATGAAACATACCACTCAAAAGGCCAAAAGTTTCCGATCTATATCAACAAACGAATCGGGTCTTCCAACAATCCTTTGAAGGTTTGCAAAAAGCGCGCTCCCGTTGCCCCATCCACAATGCGATGATCACAAGAGAGGGTGACTTTCATTTCGTGCACCACCTTAATTTCCCCATCTACGACCGCAGGCACCTGTGCAATTTTCCCAACCGCCAAAATGCAAGAATCGGGTGGATTAATGATGGCTGTAAATTCATCAATATCCATCATACCCAAATTAGAAATGGTAAACGTATTTCCTTGCATTTCAGGGAGTTGCAATTTTTTTGTATTCGCTTTTTGCCCTAGAGCTTTAGTCTCCGCAGCCACCTGACTAAGCGATTTATTATCAGCAAAACGAATAACAGGCACCAATAAACCTTCCTCAACAGCCACCGCCATACCAATGTGAATGTGTTTATTATAGCGAATTTTATCCCCCAACCACGAGCCATTCACCGCAGGATGTTGTCGCAGTGCAACCGCCGCCGTTTTGATGATGATGTCGTTAAACGAAATTTTTACAGGCGACTGCTCATTCAAACTTTTACGAATCGAAACCACCTTATCCATGCGAATCGTCATACGGAGGTAGAAATGCGGCGCACCAAATTTACTTTCCCCCAAACGGCGAGCAATGGTTTTACGCATTTGCGAAAGCGGAATTTCCTCATAACTTTCCTGTCCCGTAAAACTCGACACAGGCATTGGCGTTGAAGCAGTAACACCATTCGTCTTAGCAGTTGCAACCGCTTGAACCGCAGGTGTTGGAGTAGGTTTAGGTTGTGCTAAAAAGGCTTCGATGTCCCGTTTAATGATGCGCCCTTCATCTCCCGAACCAGTTACTAGTCGAATGTCAATATTATTTTCTTTTGCCAGTCGTTTAGCTAAAGGAGATGCTTTCAAACGCCCATCAGTTGTAGGAGCAGGCGGTGGGGGAGGAGTGGGATCAAATGCCGCCGTTTGTGGAGGGGTATGTTGCGTAGGCGGTGGCAAAGTCGGCGTTGAAGTAGCCTTATTTTCGGTTTCAGTCGCTGGAGCTTCAGCAGTTGCATTGCTTTTTTCCGCATCTAAAATAGCCTGAATGTCTTCGCCTTTTTCGCCAATAATCGCCAGAATCGCATTCACGGCCACAGGCGTATTTAAGGGCGCGCGATACAGTAAAATACCTGCCTCGTAGCTCTCGAACTCCATCGTAGCCTTGTCGGTTTCTATCTCCGCCAACAACTCGCCAGATTCTACATGCTCACCAATTTCTTTATGCCATTCCACAATCACACCTTCCGTCATTGTGTCGCTCAACAAAGGCATTCGGGTTATTTCTGCCATATCGCAATGCTTGTTTTTTTATTAATGCAACAAAAATAAGGAATAACTAACGGATAAACAATAACTTTTTTTAATAATTGACAATATGCCCCTTAATGAGTGTTAGACCACGACTTTACTATCTGAATCAATCGCTCTTTTTCTTTGCCTGTATAATGTTCTTCAGCGAATTTTAGTAGCCACTTTGAGGTTGGCAAATTATCATGAGAAGCAGGAATACCTAATAGCCTATAAGCATGTTTCGTAAATTTTTGAGAATGATCTTGTGTTGCTAAACTATTAACCAAAGCATAGGTGAACGGATTATCTAAAGTAGATATATTGTCAGGATGGTTTCTAACTGGGAGGCCATATATGTTAAAGTAAGCTGTCGCAGCAGGATAATTTTTATGCCAAGGGCCACCTATACTTCTTATTCCATTTCTATGCATTTTGAAGTAGGCTAATTTTTCAACAAGCACTTTGGCAACTTCTTTAGCTTTGGGATGAGTGTGCGAATTACGTATATAAGATTTTATTAAAAAAATTTTGCCATGATCAATAGTACTATCAGGCGGGGTTGCAAATAGCTCGCCTAGTCTAAAAATAGCATTGACAGTAAGCACATAATTTGTATCCACTTTTACCTGTTGGATAAGATCATCAATATTGTCAAAGTATAGTCGTTTAGGTAGTTCAGTAAGCTTTTTTAGTCGCTCTTTATGAGCTCCTGTTTTTTGTTGGGCAAATGTGAGAATATGCTCTTTTGTTTGTTTTACATCGCCAATAATACTTTTTAATGTGTAAAAGGCATTGTGTTGAAAGTACTTAGAGCGCTCTTTTATACTGATGGCTTCCAAAATATAAGGAATTGCTTCAGCTCCTATCTGTTGTAAAAACTTAATCGAATGAAAAATTTTTGATGGTGGAAGACTTTGGTGAGTATACTTTATTTGTAATGCTCCTGATTCAATGTCTAACTCTTGAACCAAGATATTAATCTGTTTTTGAGTAAAAGTAGTGTTCTTTATGGTTTTTTGAGCAAGAATATTGTTTTCAAAAGAAGTGATCAGGAGTAGAATTAAAATTATTGCTTTCATTTGAGGAGTTTGGCATTTTTTAAAAAATAATCAGCATATTTCGCTTGAAATAAACGTTATGCACAATCAGATTATTACACTTGCCGTCTAATCCACAACATCCTCCATAAAGATAATTAGTATCAGTCTCACATCTCAAGTCTCACATCTCCCGTCTCAAGTCTTAATGAATCAAACTCACCTTAATCGTATTCGTCCGTCCGCGCTCACTCAACGGCATACTACCCGTATTAATCACAATATCGCCCGATTGAATCAATTTTGCATCTTTTAACACCTGTTGAACATCCGCGATGGTTTTATCTGTACTTTCAAAACCTGTGTAATAAAAAGCTTTCACCCCCCAAATCAAGCTCACCATATTGAGCAATTCGCGACTTTCCGTAAAAACATAAATATCCGCTTTTGGGCGATGACTCGACAACATAAAAGCAGTATAACCCGATTGTGTCATTCCAATAATGGCTTTAGCGTTTACAGAATGAGCAATACGGCAGGCATTATAACAAATAGCATCGGCAAGAAAAGTTGGTGAAGTCTCTTTAGGTGTATGTCTTTTTTGATATATATTGTCCTGTCCTTCAATTTCTTTAATCACCTTAGTAAAGGTTTCAATAACCTTCACAGGATGTTTACCAACAGCAGTTTCACCACTCAACATTAAGGCATCAGCACCGTCAAAAATCGCGGTTGCCACATCCGTAATTTCGGCGCGAGTAGGAGAGGGGTTATTTATCATACTCTCCATCATTTGCGTAGCTACAATCACGGGTTTATAAGCAACAATACATTTATTAATCAATTCTTTTTGCAAAACAGGAATCCGTTGCAAAGGCATTTCTACCCCCAAATCGCCACGAGCAATCATAATCGCATCAGATACTTTAATAATTGCATCTATATTTTTCAGGGCTTCAGGTTTTTCTATCTTAGCAATCACTTTCGCAGGATGACTATTAAAATCCAACATTCCTTTCAGACGAGTAATCTCATCGGCAGTACGAACAAAAGACAACGCAATCCAATTGACATTATTCGCTAAAATAAACTTTAAATCATCAATATCTTTGGCTGTAAGAGTAGAAACCGTTAAATTACTATCAGGTAAATTTACCCCTTTCCGCGAGGACACAGGACCACCATAAATCACCTCCGCTTGCACTTCATTTTTACCATTAGAAGACAGCACCTTTAATTCCACTTTGCCATCATCAATCAACACACGCTCCCCCCGTTTCAAGTCAATGGCTAGGCGGTCGTAAGTGATGTGTAACAATGAGGCAGTACTCACAGTTTCATTACTAGTAAGTGTGATTATTGTACCAGTTTGTAAATGAATTTTCTCACTTTCCAACTCTTTTCCCAAGCGAATTTTAGGACCTTGTAAATCAGCCAAAATACCTATATTTGTATCTAATTCCTCATTGAGTTCGTTGATATATTGGATAGATTGAGCATGTTGTTCATGAGTGCCATGTGAGAAATTCAACCTGCAAACATTTACACCTGCTTGCACCAATTTTCTAATAAGTGCTTTGTCATTAGAGGCAGGACCGATGGTAGCAATAATTTTAGTTCGATTGGGCATAAGTGAGGTTTTTTTAATTACGAATTAGAAATTACGAATTACGATTTTTTGAATGGGCTAACTCACTTGGCAAGAGTTTATTAGTTTTTTACAAGTATGATTTTCATATTTTAAGTAGTTGGACAAAATTAAACGACATTTGGACTTATTGTAAACTATTAATAGTAAGTTAAATATCTAATATCTAATATCTCGCTAAGGGGCAATCCCCTCTGTTTCGCAAAAGTCGCTGCGCTCCTAATGCTCAATCATCGGGGTCGGGCTGCCCGTTGCAATTCACCTTGTCAAAAAACAGTTCGGCTAAATTTCCAAAAAGGAGCTTCCGTTGGTCGCTCTTTTTGGAAAAGCCTCTCTTGCTTTTGCCTGTGGTTCATTTCCACTCGCATCCCTTTGCCAAGCCAACATTCAAACCCACGCTAAAGGTGTAAATTTTTTAGCAAAAAAAGGCAAATAGCTTATTATTTTTTCATAAAATTTTGTTTGGAAAAACTTTATAACCTTTCAACCTTAAAACTTTTTAGAGTTTGGAGCTAAATTGACTTTTCGCCTTTTATTTCATTAACAAAAACAATAATAATTTCTTTAAAATTTGTATACCTTTAATTAACAAAACAATAGGTCTTGTTTTTAAAATTTATTTTAAAAATAAAAAACTCTAAAACCTTAAAACCTTCTAAACTACAATTCATTTTCCCTGCACCACAATCACAATCTCCCCCTTCACTTTTGCCTGTTTTTCAAAATGTTGCAAACACTCCGCCAATGTACCCCTAACCGTCTCCTCATACAACTTAGTCAACTCTCGCGACACACTCGCAGGGCGATCTGCTCCGAAATAGTCAACGAATTGCGTTAATGTTTTAACCAAGCGAAAAGGCGATTCATAAAAAACCATCGTGCGGCTTTCTTCAACAAGAGCTTTGAGCCGTTTTTGCCTGCCTTTTTTATGTGGCAAAAATCCCTCAAAACAAAATCGCTCACAAGGCAAACCCGAATTCACCAACGCAGGCACAAAAGCAGTCGCACCGGGCAAGCACTGCACAGCAATGCCCGCCTTCAAACAAGCACGAACCAACAAAAAACCAGGATCAGAAATGGCAGGTGTCCCCGCATCACTGACCAAAGCAGCCGTTTGTCCCTCTTTCAAAGAAGCCACAAATTTCGCCACATTGCGATGTTCATTATGCGTATGATTGGATTGTAGCGGTTTAGATATAGCAAAATGCTTTAACAAAATACCCGTTTTGCGAGTATCCTCAGCAATAATAAAGTCTACCTCTTTTAAAATGCGGAGGCCGCGAAGCGTCATATCTTCTAAATTACCAATCGGTGTTGGAACAAGGTAGAGCATAGATTTTTAGTTGCTGATTTGTTGAATGATGATTAGGCTTGAATAATAGAGTTTTTTTACTTATCTTGAACTATAAAAATAGAAGTAAGGTTTTAAAGAAAAATGATATTTTATGCCTGCAAAAGATTTTTTCTATGATGCTGTAAAAGTTGGTTTAGAAAAGGATGGATGGACAATTACACATGATCCATTAACAATTCCTGCTATTGGGTTGACACAGTATCACATAGATTTAGGGGCAGAAAAAATATTAGCTGCCGAAAAAGAAGGGCAAAAAATAGCTGTTGAAATCAAAAGCTTTGTTGGACACTCTTTTGCCAAAGAATTTCATTTAGCATTAGGACAATTCAACAATTATATGGTAGCTCTAAAAAATGCCGATCCTAATCGTAAGTTATTTTTAGCTATTAGTAAAAAAGTCTATGATACTTACTTTGAAACTAAACATATTCAAGATGTTATCAAACAATATCATTTACAAATACTAATTTTTAAACTAGATACACAAACAATTGTACAATGGGTAAAATAGATAAATATCGTTCCGTTATTGTAGAACTCATGCAGTATTTAGCAGATATACGCACCAATCGCAAAGATGTAGAAACACAATTTAATGTAGATAAAAATGATCAACATTATCAACTGGTCAATGTAGGTTGGATGAATGGCAAACGCATTTACGGTTGCTTTTTACATGTAGACATCAAAGAAGATGGCAAAGTATGGATTCAACACGACGGAACAGACATTGGTGTAGCTGCTATTTTTGTCGAAAAAGGCATCCCAAAAACAGACATCGTACTCGGATTCCAACCACAAGAACTAAGAAAATTCACTGACTTTGCGATCAACTAAATAAATGGACATAAGATTCAAGGCATTTAACTGACAATTAACTAACCCAAAAAACCACAACCCACTCAGTAGTCTTTCAAGTTAATAGTGTCGGGTATTTATAAAAGGAAAAATATTGGCTATCAATTATTTAATTGAAGAAATTTAACCCGACATTATTAACTTGAAGTAACACTCAGTAAAGAAAATTCACGAATTTTCTCACAACCCACAACCCAAAAACTCAC
>JAHDHV010000225.1:0-3142 GCA_020631155.1 Bacteroidota bacterium
AGATATAAGATATAAGACGTGAGATAATTAACTTACAATAACTTATGGCAAGTCTAATAGTTGTTTAATTTAGTCCAACTACTCAATTAGAAATCTTGAATCTTGTGTCTCCTTGAACAAATATACTTGCAATTTTACAATTGTTATTAGAAAAGGAAGTATAAATTTGTACCTTGAAATGAAGAATTCTATTTTTTCCACCAAAAAACAAAATAAAAATGTCCTATATCAAAATTATTGAGCATGAAGAAGCCGAAGGAAGGTTAAAAGAAATTTACGATGATCTTATACAGTCGCGTGGAAAGTTGGCGACTGTACATAAAATTCAGAGCCTAAATCCTGAGACGATTGTGGCACATATGGATTTGTATATGAAAATCATGTTTGGACGCTCTCCGCTAAGACGGTATCAGCGCGAAATGATGGCGGTTGTCGTTTCGGTTAATAATCGCTGTGATTACTGTATCACACATCACGCCTTAGCTTTGCAGCATTTTTGGAAAAATGAAGCAAAAATGAAACAATTTATAACCGATTTTACTAAAGCTGATTTGTCAGTTATAGATGTACAATGGTGCGAATTGGCGAAACAACTGACTTTACAACCATCAAAAGTAAGTGAAGAAAGTTATTTGAAGCCTCTGCGCGATTTAGGGGCAAGTGATAGAATGATTTTGGACGCTACTCTAGTTATTGCCTATTTTAATTTTGTGAATCGCTTGGTTTTGGGCTTAGGCATTGAATTAGAGACTGATGGCGGCGGCGGCTTTCAATACGAGTAGTTTAATTACGAATTAGAAATTACGAATTACGAATTATTTTTTTATGAAAATATAACAGCTAAAACTGTTGCTACCAAACTCACTTAAAAAGAGTATACCCAAAACAAGATAAAAGCAAAAGTTGTTAATTTTTGTATTTATTATTAATAAGTGTAGCCAGAGGCTACGAATTTGGTTCGGCGCGAGGCAAAGCCTCACACCTGTCTGTTTACAGGGGTGAGGTTCCAGAACTGTTAAAGTCAACACAGCACTTGAAATACATAAACAATAATTCGTAATTTCAAATTCGTAATTCGTAATTAACTATCGCATTAGCATAATATGGCCATGTTCATTAAAGGGAGTTGTTTGTTCAAAATCATTGGTTAATAAGCCCTCAACCACCCAAACGTATACGCCAATGGGCTGTTGTTGAAATTGCGACTCACCTGTCCAAGTGTTTTGATGGTCTGTTGTTTCAAATATTTTTTTTCCCCATCTATCGAAAATAGATAGGCGATAATCGGATACTTGACAATTGGTAATGGGTGTAAAAGCATCATTTTGACCATCATTATTTGGGGTAAATGCTTCTGGAAAAAACAAAGTGCAGTGCCGAACACAATCTTCATAAATCACCTGCACTGAGTCAGTTGTGCTACCGCAATCATTTTCTGCTGTTACCACATACCAGCCTGCCTGTTCTACTAAATAAGTAGATTCAGAACTGCCATTTTGCCATTCTATAGAGTTGGTATATTCAAAAGTAGGAGTTAAAAGGGCGGTTTCTTCATTACAAAGAATTGTATCAACAGGCAAGCCAATGATTTTGGGCAAACAAATGATTTCTATAGGATTGGTCAATAGCGTATCCCAGCAATTTTCAATAGAAGCAGTCAAAGTATAAATTCCTGAATTTAATTCATTCACATTGGCAATACTAATTTCGGTATCTGTGGAGCTAAAATTATCGGGACCTTTCCACAAAAAAAACAATTCATCGGAATTGCTTGTAACGGAAAGTGTTAAGGTTTCCCCCTCGCAAAGCGGTGCATTATCTTGAATAGAAACATTAATTTTTGCAGGTGGAGGTAATACAGTCAAAGGAGTAGGATCAGATGGGATAAAAGTGTCGGGATTGTCGGAATATATTTTTTCACTATATGGCTCTGGCAAATTATCCAGACTTGCCTGATTGTCAATGCTCACTTTTTGCTGGATGTGATAGGGAATTTTTACATCTATTGTAAAAAAACTACTGCCTACAGGGAGGCTTAAATCTTTGATTTCTAAGGTACTATGATCTTTTCCTGTACCTGATATAATTTCGCCCCCCATTAAGTTAGATGGGTCACTAACAAACAGCATATCATCTGTTAATACATCCTGAAAATTCAATCCTGTTAAGGCTACTCCCGAATTGTTGATGAAAGAAAAGGTATAAGTAACGGTTTGTCCTGCACAAATTTGCTCTGTATCCACTATCTTTTTAAAGCCAATGGCAAAAGGACAAGAGCAACCATCTACAAATTTTGCGGGTGGCCCTGTTGTTAGTTCAGTCAAATTTCCTGTTGTTTTATCTACCAAATAAAAACGGCGTGCATTGCCATCACTATTGGTCAGCCCATAAGCAAATAACTGTCCAATGGAATTAAAAAATAGCGCGTATAGGCTTGTAATACTAGGCATTTCCATTCCATATACATCAACTAAACCCGTTTCTATATCAATGTTTGCCATGCGTTTAGTTGTCTGATCAAAGCCATAACAGGCTTCTGTTAACGGATCAAAAGCGATGTCTGAAAAACTAGGGCTTGCAGTTTGTAGGTTGTTATCTGCATATTTTTTTTCCACTTGAGCAATCAGTTGAGGAGGCGAAGTAGCCACATCTATCCTTAAAATATAATCAGCAGATACCTGTCCCATCACCACATATTCCCCATTTAAGGATACATCACCTGCCAAATAACCTGCTCCAATCATCTCTGCTTCAGTATTTAAGCCAGACGGCACACCTATTTTTTTAGCCTCCCCCTTTCTACCAATTCTATATATCTGATAATCAGAGGGGTCTATTCCATAAATATAATTATCTACCACATTGTAGCCAATAGAATTATAGTAGGCAGAAGAATTTCCTATAGAACTAAATTCAATATTATTGCCCACATTAATGATGTATAATTCTGTATCATTACCATTATCTACACGCTGACTCATATAGAAAGAACCATCACAATCAAATGATTCTCCTTGAGCATGTAACAACAGTATTTTTGTAAAGAAAAAGAAAATAAAAAAGCAGTATTTACAAGTCATCCATCGGCAGCACATTTGCAATAATTTTGTGATTATATCAATAAATGGATTGTGTGTAATGA
>JAHDHV010000225.1:3242-5622 GCA_020631155.1 Bacteroidota bacterium
CCCATTTGAATTTTTCCATAGTCATATTGACCATTTAACAAATCATAAATGGGTTTCAAACCAACACTTCCAGCATCTAGTTTTTGCATAGCTCCTTGTATTTCCTTTAATTCTGCTGTAGAGAGCATTTCATGAATGTTAATGGTATAGCCTTTTTCATACAAAGTAGCTAGATGATTATGAATGGTTTGCATACTCAATTTGCGCGCCTCGGAAATGGCACTTGGTAACATGCCTTTTTGATAGTAATAGTAGGTTGCCAATGAAGTCGCTCCTTTTAGTTTACTACCTTCGGTGGCTAAGAAATGTAAAATTTCCTGAATAAAATCGTTGCCATAAAAGGACATTTTTCGCAAACCAACCCCTGAAATAGCCAGCATTTCCTGCTCCGTTGTTGGGTAGCTTTGGCTCATTTGACGCAAAGTTTCATCATTAAAAACGACATAAGGCGGCACTCCTTGCTCGTCTGCGAGGCGTTTTCGCAATTGTCGTAGGCGTTCAAACAGTGCTTCTTTGAGCTGTTCTGATTTTGATTTAGGCTTAACCGTTTCGGCAGCTTTGTAAGTAATATCAGCGCGCACCAACTGAACGTTCATGCCTTCAAATAGCACTTTTTGACTTAACGGCCTGAGTTTCAAGGCATTTTTCTGATCATAAGCAATATCAATCAGACCCATATTAACCATTTGGGTTAAGTAATTAAGCCATTCTAGGGGTTTGTGTGCTCGACCTGCCCCAAAAGTTTTAATTTTGTGATAAGCATTTTCTCGCACTCGCGCTGTATTCATGCCACGTAATACCTCAATCACAACCCCTTTTGCTGCTTGTTGCTTCATTCGAGTAATGGCAGAAAGTGCCTTTTGTGCAATGATGGTGCCGTCAAATGTTTGACGTGGGCTTCTGCAAACATCGCAATTTCCACAATTTTCTTCCAGTTGTTCGCCAAAATAATTCAACAAAATACGCCTACGACACATATGCGCCTCTGCCAACTGCTGTAAACGCTCTAGTTTAGAGAGTTTTAAAGACTGAATATCGGAAGCTGCATCGTCCAACATTCGGCGTTGCATCATTACATCTGCATAAGAATAGAATAAAATCGTATCACTAGGCAGTCCATCCCTTCCTGCGCGTCCAATTTCTTGATAATAACTTTCTATATTTTTGGGTAAATTATAATGCAAAACAAAACGCACATTGGATTTGTCAATACCCATCCCAAAAGCAATGGTCGCACAAACAATTTGAATGTCATCTTTCAAAAATCGCTCTTGCACACTAGCACGCAATTTAGGCGGCAATTTCGCATGATAACAAGCTGCATTATATCCTTTAGCTTGTAATTTTTCAGCTAAACTTTCGGTACTTTTTCGACTTAAACAGTAAATAATGCCCGAATCTTTGGGGCGGTTATCCAAAAAACGAATAATTTGTGTAATCCGCTTTTGCCCCGGACGTACTTCAAGGCTTAAATTTGGGCGATCAAAGGAGCTAATAAATAGCTCGGGGTTTCGCAAATCTAGTTGTTTTATAATATCTTTGCGTGTCAGTTCATCGGCGGTAGCAGTAAGGGCAATAAAAGGAATATCGGGAAAATTAACCCGTAAACTACCTAATTGTGCGTATTCAGGGCGAAAATCGTGTCCCCAAAAAGAGATACAATGCGCCTCATCAATGGCAAATAAACTGATGTTGATGTTTTGAATAAAGGCATAAAACCAATTGGTTTTTAGTTTTTCAGGAGAAACATATAATAACTTTATAGTACCTTTAAGGCACTGCTTTTCTATGCGTTGTTGTTCGTAAGTAGTTTGGCTACTATTGATATAAGCGGCCGAGATTCCATTTTGCTTTAGGCTTTCTACCTGATCTTTCATCAAAGAAATCAAGGGCGATACGACTAAGCACAATCCCTCTTTCAACATCGCAGGAATTTGGTAACAGATAGATTTACCACCGCCTGTTGGCATGAGTACTAGACAGTCTTTTTTTGCCAAAACAGAGTCTATGATTTCTTGCTGTAATGGTCTAAATTGTGTGTAACCAAAGTATTGTTTAAGTATGTCAAGCGGTTGCTTGGTAGTTGTAAACATAATGATGCTTCATTTAAAAGTGGCTAATAATAGGGATGAATAGTTTAATGACTAATTAGAAATTACGAATCAAAAATTACTTTTTTAAAAGAATTAAATGGCAAAAAAGCCAAATAAGCAATTGAAAAGTAAAAATCACATCTGTCTAGGCACTGAATAAGTTACAAGAATACAAAAATTTTAGGATTTTTTGCTTTTTTTGGGCAAAAAACTTTTTTGCGAAAATTTTAAATGTTGATTTTTTGTTAATTTTAAAAGGCTTAATTAGAATACATTCACAGTTAGCC
>JAHDHV010000225.1:5722-9751 GCA_020631155.1 Bacteroidota bacterium
TGTTGATTTTTTGTTAATTTTAAAAGGCTTAATTAGAATACATTCACAGTTAGCCTGAACCGCGAATCCACTGTAAAGATAATTCATGAATTATCTCCACGAAGGGAATCCACGAATCACTGTATCAACGAATCACAAATCACAAATCACAAAAACTAATGCTAGATTATCTTATTGTAGGGCAGGGCTTGGCAGGCACTTGGTTGAGTTATTTTTTATTACAAAAAGGTAAAACAATCAAAGTAATAGACCAATGGAATCCCAATTCAGCTTCTAATGTTGCATCGGGAATTATCAATCCCATTACGGGGCGGCGGCTAGTAAAAAGTTGGAGAGTAGATAGTCTATTGCCTTTTGCACGACAATCTTATCAGCAATTAGAAACGCTTTTAGATACTTACTTTTTTTATGAATATCCTATTGTATGGCTATTGGCAAGTGTGCAGGAATTAAATGCTTTTCACGAAGTTAGCGGACGAATAGGTTATGAGCATTTCATTAAAAACATTTCAACAACCGCTTTTCATCCTCAATTTAAGAGCAAACAAGGATATGCAGAATTACAACAAACAGCTTTTGTCAATGTCGCACATTTCATTGCTTCTTTTCGCAAACACCTAATTAACAAAGACTTATTAATTGAAAATAGAGTTGACTATGAGGATGTAACGATAACAGATGGGCATGTCAATTGGAAAAATGTTCGTGCTAGGAAAATCATTTTTTGTGAGGGGCATCGTGCAGTAAATAATCCATATTTTAATTTTTTACCATTCCAACTTGCCAAAGGAGAGGCTCTGATTGTGCAAATAAAAGACTTAGGAATAAAAGATACATTAATAAAAAGTAATGTATTTTTAGTGCCATTAGGCAAGGACAATTATTGGGTTGGTTCTACTTATATTTGGGATGAGCAAAGTGAACAAACTACAGAAAAGGCGAGACAAAACTTGTGCAAACGCTTGGAAAAAGTCATTGATTTGCCCTATAAAATTATCGAACAAAAAGCAGGTGTACGCCCAACAACCAAACAACGCCGACCGTTTTTAGGCGTACACCCACAGTATCCACAATTAGGTATTTTTAATGGTTTAGGTACTAAGGGCGTTTCTTTAGCTCCTTATTTTGCAGTGCAATTTGCCGAGTATTTAACTAATAACACTCCTTTAGACGAGGAGGTGGCTATTAAGCGACATTTAAATGACTAGACTACATTTGGAAGCAAAATTGATGCTACAATAATTTTTCAATGGCTTTTTTTACTCGCTTGGCGGATGGTGAAGTAAAAGTATAGAAAAAGTCAACAACTTTTCCGTTTTTATCTACTAAATATTTGTGAAAATTCCATTTGGGAATAGAATTAACGGCTCCATTTTGCTTTTTATTAGCTAAAAATTTAAATAAATCAGAAGCACCTTTTCCCTTAACAGTAGTTTTTTCAAACACAGGAAAACTCACTCCATAATTAACTTGGCAAAAGCTTTCAATTGCTTCTCCTTCTAAGGGTTCTTGATTTTGGAAATCGTTAGAGGGAAAAGCAAGTATTACCAAGCCTTTTTCCTTATAGTTTTGGTACAGATTTTCTAACTGCTTGTACTGCGGCGTGAACCCACATTTTGAAGCAGTGTTAACGATTAATAACACCTTACCTTCGTACTTTTTTAGGTCTACTGCTTTGCCAGCTAAATTTTTAACTGTAAATTGATGAACCGATGCGCTCATAAGTTTATTATTTATGTTTGTGTGTCGAGTAAATGGATTTCAAAAAGCTTCTATTGGATAGAATGTTTTTACACAGAAAAAGTTTACAAAATCAAAGCAAGCTCTAATAGCTGATTTATAACCTTTAAAAATATCTATGAAACCAGAAACCACTTTTTCAGATGTACAAAATCCTGATAAAAAGCGTATTATTCTCCGAATGATCGCTTTTTGCTTGGTTATTTTTGGCGGTATGATAGCGGTACACAACCTTATATTTGCCATTTTAATGGGTTTAACCAAATTAACGCTAGGGGAATTGATGCGGCTAATGGCCACTAAAGAAGGTGTTTACTTTTTGGGTATCATGCAGATATTTGCCCTTGCTGTTACCTTAACCATTGTTAGTTTATTTCGAGAGCAGTTAGATAAACGCTCCGTTTATTCTTTGGGATGGGAAATGAAGGGCAGAGAAAAAGACTTTGTATTGGGTTTGTTGCTCGGTTTTTTATTGATGGCAGTAGGCTTTGTAGTCCTGTGTTTGTTGGGATTTTTAACAGTAAGCAAAATTCAATTTCAGCCTTTGTTAATGTTGTTTTATGTTTTTCTTTGCGTGTTAGTTTCTGTAAATGAGGAGCTAATGATTAGGGGGTATTTATTGAATAACTTAATGGGCATTTCTAATAAATACACTGCCTTAATTATTTCGTCCCTTATTTTCGCCTTTATGCACGCTATGAGCCCCAATTTAACGGCAATCGGTTTTCTTAATATTGTTTTAGCAGGCGTATTACTAGGTATTTATTATATTCATCAAGTAAATCTGTGGTTTCCCTTAGCATTACACTTTAGTTGGAACTTCTTTCAAGGCCCCATTTTTGGTTTTGAAGTCAGCGGAATTGCCTTAGATGGCTTGATTACACAGGAATTAACCAAGGCAAATGACTGGTTGACAGGCGGTAATTTTGGCTTTGAAGGTTCTATTTTAGTCACTATAATGATGATTTTAAGTATTGTCGTTATTCATTTTAACTATAGAAATTAGAATCTTGATATTTTTTTTAAGCTAAAATTCAAAAGGGTACACAAATTAAAGAAGTAGTTTTTTTTGAGTGTTAACTTGCTTTGTTTTTTGGGGAAATGTGTTTAAATACTACTGAAACCCTCGCCGAAAAAGTGTCTGATAACTCCACGATTGCCTTCGGCGACTTACTTTTTGCATTCGCCCAAAAAGTAAGCAAAAACGCTTGTCAAAAATATCGTTCCTACGCTGCAAGGCCTGCGCTTTGCTACCGATTTTTGACCTGCCTGCGCTTCTTTTTTGAGCAGATTCATCCAATCTGCTCTACGAAAAAAACGATGACTTTTGTGTACCCTTTTTTAAGCTAAAAAAAATGATAATCAATATTTTATAAAAAATAAATTAATTTGATAGCATGTCTAATAAAAAATGGAGTATTCCCATTCAACATAGCTGGAATTTAAGCCCTAAAGAAGCTATCGCACTACAACATGAACTACAAGCTTTGGTAAAAGTGGAGGCACTAACTCAAAAAGTGCGTTATATAGCTGGTGCAGATATATCCTTTAATAAAGGAGATGATACGGTTTATGCTGGAATTGTAGTATTAGAACTCCCTGATTTAAAAGAGGTTGCTCGCGCTACTTTAATTACAAAAGCAAACTTTCCTTATGTTCCAGGGCTATTGTCTTTTAGAGAATCACCACCTTTATTGGAAGTATGGAAAAAATTACCTTTAAAGCCCGATGTATTGATGTTAGATGGGCATGGTTTGGCACATAATCGGCGGTTTGGTTTAGCTTGCCATTTTGGTCTGTTAACGGATTGCCCGACAATTGGCTGTGCAAAAAAACTATTTGTAGGTAAACATGATGTATTAGGGGATACTAAAGGAAGCATTGCTTATCTACACGACAAAGGCGAAGAGATAGGGGCAGTCCTCCGTACTCGTGACAGGGTGCATCCTGTTTATATATCGGTAGGGTATCGTGTAACTTTGAAAAATGCATTGGATTTAGCCCTACAGTGCGCGCCCAAGTATCGTATTCCTATTCCAACTCGACAGGCGCATATTGTAGTGAATGAATTAAGACGCGCAAATGGGTAAAAATCAACCTATTCCTAATGTTATTTTTGAATTGAAAGAAACTAAAGTTTTTACTCATTTGTTTAGTTTATAACGAGCTAATTTGATTATTTTGCAATAGCTTATCTTCATATTATTTTTTGAATACCACCACAATATGCAAGTAAAAAAACGACTACTAATAGGCAATGCCGATTTTGAATATATGGTTAGCAGGAAT
>JAHDHV010000662.1 GCA_020631155.1 Bacteroidota bacterium
ATGGCGGTAGAATTATCGAAAATTGTGAATCCCCAACGCCTTATCATTGTATCAAGTGTGAAAACTGCAAATGAATTACCCTTAAAGATAAAAATGTGGCGTAAAT
Organism: Bacteroidota bacterium; assembly: GCA_020631155.1. Lineage (GTDB taxonomy): Bacteria > Bacteroidota > Bacteroidia > Chitinophagales > UBA2359 > JAHDHV01. Next base: position 107 of record JAHDHV010000662.1, read on the forward strand.
TCCCTGTCTATCAACTACTTAGGCGACCTTTATTTCAATTTTTCTCCCTTTTTTCCGAGTCTTTTATCCGCCTATTACACCCTAGACATTATGTGTCCTTTAATGCGATGTTAATGGCGCAAGATGTGGACTTTCTACGCTGGGGCATCCATCAAATTGTCAACTGGAACAATCAAACTTATCCCGATGCCCTCATTCACATTCACGGCACACACGACCGCCCTTTTCCTTTCCAAAACATCTCTGACGTAGATTATATTTTAACCAAAGGCAATCATTTTATCAATATTGAACGGGCTGAGGAGGTGAATGATTTGTTGGCAAGGTGTTTGGAATAATGCTATTACTAACTACTTTTTTTTAGAATAATCAAACAAGCAATGAACGCATATAAAACCTTAGAAGAATTAGTAAAAATAGACTCGCCAAGCGGTTTTACCGACAAAGCTTCTGCCTATATATACAATTTATTAGAATCCTATGGTTGGCAACCAACCTATACCAATAAAAAAGCCGTTAAATGCGCGTTAGGTAACTCGCCGACATTAGGCATTGCTGCCCATACCGATACGCTAGGGGCAATGGTGGCACAAATAAAAAGTGATGGTACATTGGGTTTTACCAATATTGGCGGTTTGCTGTTGAATAGCTTTGAAGGTAAATACTGCCGAATTTATACATTAGATAACAATGTGTACACAGGAACTTTGCTACTCAATAATCCCTCTACTCATGCCAATAGAGATGCGAGAAGCATTAAAAGGGAATTGAATAACATGCACATACGTATTGATGAAGAAGTATATTGTGCAGAAGATGTACAGCAATTAGGTATTCGCGTAGGAGACTTTATTTGCTTTGATACCGCTTATCAAGCATTAGACAATGGTTTTATTAAGTCTAATTTTATGGATAATAAAGCTTGTTGTTATGTTTTATTTGAAATTGCTCGCCGTTTGAAAGCGCAAAACCGTAGAGTCCCTGTAGAATTATTTTTTTCCAACTATGAGGAAGTCGGACATGGAGGAACTTGCGGTTATGCGCCAACGATTGAAGAATTATTGGTTTTAGACATGGGTGTTGTGGGGAAAGGTCGTTCAGGGCAGGAAACACATTGCTCTATTTGTGCAAAGGATTCGTCGGGGCCATATGATTATGAGTTTCGCAAAAAATTGGTGCAGTTAGCCGAGCAAAACAATATTCCTTACCATTTAGATATTTATCCATATTATAGTTCTGACGGTTCAGCAGCCTTGCGAGCAGGACAGGATTTTCGTGTAGCTTTAATCGGACCAGGTGTTGCAGCCTCGCATGGCGCAGAGCGTACCCATCGCAAAGGTATTGAAGCAACTATAGATTTGTGTATGGCTTATATTGATGATAAATTTGGAAGTGACACTTAGTAGTCAGTCAAGATAAAATTGACGATTGCTTTTGGCGTTTTTTGCTCC
>JAHDHV010000226.1:0-9383 GCA_020631155.1 Bacteroidota bacterium
CAAAAAGCTAAATATCCAAAAAGCTAAATATCCAAAAAGCTAAATATCCAAAAAGCTAAATATCCAAAAAGCTAAATATCCAAAAAGCTAAATATCCAAAAAGCTAAATATCCAAAAAGCTAAATATCCAAAAAGCTAAATATCCAAAAAGCTAAATATCCAAAAAGCTAAATATCCAAAAAGCTAAATATCCAAAAAGCTAAATATCCAAAAAGCTAAATATCCAAAAAGCTAAATATCCAAAAAGCTAAATATCCAAAAAGCTAAATATCCAAAAAGCTAAACTTCTCAACCTATTTTTTCTTTTTTTAAAACTTTTATCCTTATTGAATCATTGATTTTAAGTAAGAAAATAACAAGGACAAAAGAATTTCTATGTTGCAAGATAGTGACTAGAACTGTGAATTACCTAGTCTAATGATAAAAACTTTATGGGCAATTGAGTAATATTTTTGTTCTTATAGAAGTTTATATAAGGTAAGTATTAGTCTATGAAATACTATTGTATAATGTTCATTATATCAATCATTTAAAAACTCAACTAACCAAATATGATAAATAAACAAGTGGAGCAAATTGGCATCACCATTGAAAAATTAAATTACTTATACAAAGGTATCCAAAAGCGAAAAGGCAAGAGCAAAAAAATAGAAGTTAAACTCTTGAAACAATATGCGGCTGAATTGTATGACGCTGCTTTAGCATTGGAAATAAATGCCTTAGATGTGGTTCAAACTCCTACTTTAGAGGAAGATATTCCTGTTGTAAGTGTTCCTTCGTCTAGCTCGTCGAAAATTGATATTGTGCCTGCTGATGTAGTTGATTTGGAAGAAGAAACAAAAGAAGCAGCCCAATCTGCTGAGGAAATAGTCAACAAAGTGGCAGATGAAACGCTTAATTTGGAAGCAGACGAAACAGAAACAGCCGCAGAAGTAGCGCAGGAAGCCCTAACAGATAGCGTAGAGGCGGTAGAGGATGGTTTTGATAATGTGGCAGAAAAATTGGAGCGCAAAGCAGAAGATTTGCTAACAGAAGATGTGCCAGAGGTGTCTCCTATTAAAGAAAAAATTGCAGCTAATTTGCCTGAAATGCCAAGCATAAAGGGTAAAATTAAAGGCATGGTTGAAGAAGGAAAAACAGGCATGGAAACGGTGGTGAAAAAGGTAAAAGGTCTTGTAAATGTGCCTGAGGAAGTGGCAGAAACAGTGAAAAATAAAGTGGTAGGAACGCCTAAAGATGAAGTGATTGAAGCTACCAAAGATAAGGTAGAGGCCGCTAAAAATGCTGTAGTAGATGCTGCAAAAGATAAGGTGGACGCTGTAAAAAATGATGTCGTAGAAACTGCAAAAAATAAGGTAGAAGATGTAGAATTGCCTAAAAATGAAGTGGTAGAACCTCCTAAAAGGGTAAAAGGAACGGTACGCAAAACCTCTACCAAAGTTTTCGACATTAATCACGAATCGGGCGAAGTAAATGTGGTTACTGACCCTAAAAAAATGACCTTACCGCCTGACCCCAAACCCAAAGTTGAACAGGATGAAACGGTGCGCTTGGAGTTGAATGATATTTTGGCAAAAGATAAATCTAAAGTCAGCATTGCGGATAAGTTGAAAGAACCAAACAAGAGTGGTGGCAGTTTTGACATTACCTTCAACGACCGTTTTGCCTATATCAACGAGCTATTTCGAGGCGATTCCGATGCCTTTAATAAAGCCATTGACGAAATCGCCTCTAGCGGCGGGTATATTGAGGCATTAACCTACATCAACCTGAATGTCAAGCATAAATATAATTGGAAAAGTGATAGTGCTACTGCTAAAAGATTTATGAATTTGGTGAAAAATAAATTTTTGGGCTGATCACATTCCCAATTCTTCTTTTAAAAATTGCCCAGTATAACTTCTAGGATGCTGGGCAATTTTTTCTGGTGTTCCCACACAAAGTACTTGCCCACCTTTACGACCGCCCTCTGGTCCCATATCAATTACATAATCGGCAACCTTAACCACGTCCAAATTGTGTTCGATAATAATGACTGTATTGCCTTTGTCCACCAGTTTATTAATAACCTGCAAGAGCATACGAATGTCCTCAAAATGTAGGCCTGTCGTTGGCTCGTCCAGAATGTAGCAGGTGCGGCCAGTGTCGCGTTTTCGCAATTCTGAGGACAGTTTAACGCGCTGTGCTTCGCCTCCTGAAAGTGTTGTTGCTTGTTGCCCTAGCGTAATATACCCCAAGCCCACATCTTGCAAGGTTTTAATCATTCGGTAAATTTTGGGTAAATGCTCAAAAAAGTCTACCGCTTCGTCTACCGTCATATTCAATACATCGCTAATAGATTTGCCTTTGTAGCGAATTTCTAGGGTTTCCCGATTGTAACGTCTGCCCAAACAGCGTTCACACAACACATGCACGTCTGGCAGAAAGTTCATTTCAATGACCTTCATGCCTCCGCCTTCGCACACCTCACAACGCCCTCCTTTTACATTAAAAGAAAAACGGCCAGGTTTATAGCCCCTAATTTGCGCTTCTGGAATTTTGCTAAATAAAGTTCGTATTTGTGTAAATAAACCAATATAAGTTGCTGGATTTGAGCGCGGTGTTCGTCCGATTGGCGATTGATCAATTTCTATTACTTTGTCAAAATGTTCTAAGCCTTCAATTTTTTTATAGGGCAATGGTTTTTTAATAGAGCGATAAAAATGCTGATTAAGTATGGGATAAAGCGTTTCGTTGATCAAACTAGATTTGCCACTCCCCGAAACACCTGTCACACAAATAAGTGTACCAATAGGAAATTTTACCGTTATATTTTGCAAATTATTTCCTGTTGCCCCTTTTAAAATTAAGGCTTCTTTCTTCCCTTTTCGCCTTTTTTCAGGAATTTCAATTTCTTTTTCGCCGCGCAAATACTGAGCAGTTAAGGTGTCTTGGGTTAAAAAATGTTGGGGTGTCCCCTCTCCCACTATTTCACCGCCATGCTTACCTGCCCCCGGTCCAATATCAATCACATGATTGGCGGCCAGCATAATGTCCTTATCGTGTTCCACCACTAAAACCGTATTTCCCGTATCCACCAGTTTTTGCAAAGCAGAAATCAAACGTTGATTATCACGCTGGTGAAGGCCGATGCTTGGCTCGTCCAAAATGTAGGTGATGCCGACCAGTTCTGACCCTATCTGCGTAGCTAGTCGAATACGCTGTGATTCGCCCCCCGAAAGTGTACGCGCCAAGCGGTTGAGCGTCAAATAATCTAAGCCAACATTGAGTAAAAATCCTAAACGAGCGCGAATTTCTTTTAACACATCTTTGGCAATGGCTAGTTGTCGGTTATTCAGCTTTTCTTCCACCCCATCAAACCATTTCAAGAGCACATCAATGTCCATATCTACCAGTTCGGCGATGTTTTTTTCGGCTACTTTAAAATGCAAAGACTCCTTTTTCAATCGCTGCCCTTGACAACTTGGACAGGCTTTTTTCACCATAAAACCCTCCGCCCATCGCCGTATTCGTTCCGAAATGCTTTTATCTGTATAACACCTTTTGATGGTATGAACAATGCCTTCGAGTTCTAAATCGTAGTGTTTTTGGTTACCAAAATTGATGGGAACATTAAGGGGTTCAGTCGTGCCGTAGAGCATAATGTCTAATACGCCTTCGGGTAAGTTTTTGATGGGGGTGGCAAAGGTGAAATTGTATTTTTGCCCTAAAGCACGTAATTTTTTAAAGGTGTAATTGTCGCGTACCTCACCAAAAGGTTGAATGGCTACTTGATTGATGTTTTTGCTATCATCGGGTAAAATAAGGCTTAAATCAGCATCGTGGATGAAACCCAAGCCTTTGCACTCGGTACATGCGCCGTAGGGAGAGTTGAAAGAGAAGGAATTAGGAGACGGCTCATCGTAGGCAATACCACTTTCGGGACACATCAAGAGTTTACTAAACATATGGGTTTCTTCGGTTTCATGATGCATCACCATCATTAAACCATTGCCCCTTTTCAATGCGATTTCTGTGGAGGCAACCAGCCGTTGCCAATAATTTTTATGCACTTTTAAGCGGTCTACCACCAACTCAATATCGTGGATTTTATAGCGGTCCAATTGCATTTTGGGCACGATTTCCTGTATTTTTCCATCTATACGCACTCGCACATAACCCTGTTTATGAATTTGCTCAAACAGCTCCCGATAGTGTCCTTTTCGCCCTTTTACCAAAGGAGCTAATAACACTATTTTTTCATTATTAAAATGCTCCAGCAAATAATCCATAATTTGCTGCTCGGTGAAACGCACCATTTTTTTACCTGTATGATAAGAATAGGCTTCACCGATGCGTGCATACAACAGGCGCATAAAGTCGTAAATTTCGGTGATGGTACCAACTGTAGAACGAGGGTTGCGATTGGTGGTTTTCTGTTCAATAGAAATAACAGGGCTTAAACCCGTAATCTCCTCTACATCAGGGCGTTCCATATTGCCGATGAACTGTCGGGCGTAAGCGGAGAAGCTCTCCATATACCGCCGCTGCCCCTCAGCGTAGATGGTGTCAAAGGCAAGGGACGACTTACCGCTTCCGCTAATACCTGTAATCACAACCATCTGATTACGAGGGATTTGTAGGTCAATATTTTTTAGGTTGTGCACCCTTGCACCGTATATTTGTAGGTCTTTAATGTCAATTTCACTAATAGCTGCTACTTCTGGATTCATATGTTAGGTTTTGTGATAAGACGTGAGAAATGAGATTTTTAATTAACCACCATCATTTTTTCATTGACCAGCATTTTTCCATTTTTATTTATTTGTAAAAAATAAACACCACTGGCCAAGTCTTTTGTGGAAATGTTGACGCTGTTTTGTTGGGTTGATAAAGGATGAACCTGTATTAATTTTCCTATCGAATTATATAATTTTAATTGCGTATTTTCTTGAATCAGCTGATTGGGAATATTGATTGTTGTTTGTGCTTTGCTAGGATTCGGGAAAATGTTTATGTGAAATGAAGAGTTTATCGTTGTAGTATTTGTCGGGAAAGTTACGGTTATCAAATCTGTTTTGGTGATAGAATTTGTTCCTGCAACATTGGTAACTTTCAAGGAAACATCAAAAGTGCCTGCTGTTTCGTAATAAACAATAGGTTCTGCTTCGGTAGAAGTTTCAGGGGTACCACCTTCAAAAGTCCACTCCCAAGCGGTGGGTTGATGGGTGCTATTATCGGTAAAAGAAACAGCAGTTTCCGTTGTAACCTCTGTTTCGCTAACCTCAAAATCAGCAACAGGGGCTTGTTGTCCTAGGTCACCAGCTAAAGCAATGACTAAGGTTGTTGCTATATTCATAGTCACTTCACTAAAAGTTGCGTCTAACTGTGGCAAATTATCATCCTTATCAGGGTGTTGGATCGACATAAATAGGAAACGGTAATCAGGGGAAAAGGTGATACCTGTTGGCTCGCTGCCGACTGGGGTTGTGGCAAAAATGCGGACATCAGGTTCTTCTTGACTGTGTGTAGGGGCTACCACCCAAATATGGTCGTTACCACCGTCTTGTAAAACCCATAAATTGCCTTTATCATCAAAGCCTAGATTATCATTGCCCTTGCCCCAGTCAGCTGTAAAGGTCTCCTCACTGATTGTAATTTCATAACTCTGCCCACCTACAAAAACCTCAAAATCGCTCACTGTTTCGCCATCATCTGTAAAGCGATATACTCGACCATTTCTTTTAGATGCAAAATAAATTTTTCCATCCAATGGGCTAATTTCCACATCTTCCACTAAGCCAAAATAATTGCCCCCCAAATCAGCGGCAACAACATATGTTGAGTTCCGTTCTTCTTGAGTTTCATTAGGTACTTGAACCCATTTTCCTGTAGATGAGGTCGGTTCGCCATCCGCTAAATCACTATCCAGCACTAAGGTATACAATTTTCCCGAATAAAGATTAGTTGCCTCATCCGCAACAAATTTATAGATACAAGCTGTATTGCCATCTTCGCCAAAATAAACGGTGCGTTCATCATCGGCAATGACCACATTTTCATGCGCCATATTGCCCAAAGCCCACAGCTTTTCAGGCTTTCCATTACCATATTGCATCACTTGACGAGTAGCGGGGTCTATTTCCAAACACCAACCTATATCCTTATAACCATCATTGTTAAAGTCAACATCATTTGTATTTTCTTCACAACTAATCACTGTATTCCAAGAAGTCACTGTACCTGAACAATTGACTGCAGTACGCACTAAGTGAGCACTATCAATAGGAACTGCTTGCGAATCATCTACTACCCACAACAAACTACTTGTGTCGTAATGAATATCTAGGATAGAGATACTTCCCAAAGGGCTCCGTTCATGATTAATGGATAAGTAGCCTTTTTCGCTACTACCATCAATAGGTACATAACCCGTAAAATCGTTTTTAATATCCATTTGTCCACCACCAGTCATATAATCAGTGCCACTTTGTATGATTACTTGAAAACGATGCGATTCTGGGATGACAAAGTAGGGCTGCTGCTCAGTGGGTGCAACAGAAATAAAATCAGCGATATGGGGAGTTGTTTCTTGGGCGAAAATGCTTAAATTATAAAGGAAAAATAAGCAATAGCATGGATAGTATAATTTATTTTTCATGTGAAAATATTTTTAATGTAAATTTCGCTAATAGCTGCTACTTCTGGATTCGTGTGTTGTTTTATTTTATCACCATCATTTTTTCCTTCGCCAATATTTTTCCATTTTTATTTATTTGTAAAAAATAAACACCACTGGCCAAGTCTTTTGTGGAAATGTTGATGCTGTTTTGTTGCGTTGATAAAGGATGAATTTGTATTAATTTCCCTATCGAATTATATAATTTTAATTGCGTATTTTCTTGAATTATTTGACTGGGAATATTGATTGTTGCTTGATTTTTACTAGGGTTCGGTAAAATACTGATGTGAAATGAAGGGCTTACTGTTGTTGTATTAGTAGGAAAAGTTACGGTTATAAAATCCGTTTTGGTGAGAGAATCTGTTCCTACAATATTGGTCACCTTCAAGGAAACATCATAAGTTCCTGCTGTTTCGTAATAAATAATGGGGGCAGCTTCGGTAGAAGTTTCAGGAGTTCCCCCTTCAAAAGTCCACTCCCAAGCGGTAGGTTGATGGATGCTACTGTCGGTAAAATAAACGACTGATTGCATCGGAATTTCGATTTCACTAGCCCCAAAATCGGCAACAGGCAATTGTGCGCCCAATTGATCGGCAAGTGCAATGACTAGGGTTGTTGCCCTGTTTATTGTAACCTCATTGAATGTTGCATCTAGTTGAGGTAAATTATCCTCGTCATCGGGGTGTTGGATGGACATAAATAGGAAACGGTAATCAGGGGAAAAGGTGATACCTGTTGGTTCGCTGCCGATGGGGGTTGTGGCAAAAATGCGAACATCGGGTTCTTCTTGGCTGTGTGTAGGGGCTACCACCCAAATATAATCGTTACTACCGTCTTGTAGAACCCATAAATTACCTTTATCATCAAAAGCCAAATTGTCATTGCCCCTGCCCCAATCAGTTGTAAAGGTCTCCTCACTGGTTGTAATTTCATAACTCTGCCCTCCCACAAAAACCTCAAAATCGCTTACTGTTTCCCCATCATCTGTAAAGCGATATACTCGACCAAATTCTTTCGCGGCAAAATAAATTTTTCCATCCAAAGGACTGATTTCCACATCTTCTACCAAGCCAAAATAATTGCCCCCCAAGTCAGCGGCAACTGTATAAGTCACATTGCGTTCTTCGGGCGTATCATTTGGCACTTGCACCCATTTTCCAGTAGTTATAGTCGGTTCTCCATCCACCAAATCAGCATCCAACACTAAGGTATACAATTTTCCTGAATAAAGATTAGTGGCCTCATCAGCAATAAATTTGTAGACACAAGCTGTATTGCCATCTTCGCCAAGATAAACGGTTCGTTCATCATTGGCAACCACTACATTTTCATGCGCCATATTGCCCAAAGCCCACAATTTTTCAGTTTTTCCATTGCCATATTCCATCACTTGACGAGTAGCGGGGTCTATTTCCAAACACCAACCTACATCATTATAACCATCGTTATTAAAATCGGTGGCACTAGTAAATTCCTCGCAACTGATAACCGTATTCCAAGAAGTTACCGTGCCTGAACAATTGGCGATGGTTTGCACTAAATCTTCGCTATTAATGGGAACGGCTTCCGAATCGTCTACCACCCAAAGCAAGCTATTGACATCATAATGAATATCTAGGATAGATACGCCACCGATAGGGTTTTCGTGATTGATGGATAAATAACCTTTTTCGCTGCTGCCATCAATGGGTACATAGCCTGTAAAATCGTTACGTGCAGGTATTTGACCACCGCCACTCAAGTAATCATCGCCGCTTTGCACCAATACTTGAAAGCGGTGCGATTCTGGAATGACAAAATAAGGTTGCTGTTCAGTTGGGGTGATGGACGTGAAATCAGCGATATTTGGAGTTGTCTCTTGTGCGAAAATGCTTAAATTGTAAACGAAAAATAGGCAATAAGATAGATAGTGTAATTTATTTCTCATGTGAAAATGATTTTTTTACTGTTCCAATTTGGAAAATGTAATGAGAATATAGTATTTTGACGTTGTATTAGCTTTTGGTCAGCTTTGATGTTACTCATCCTACAATAATAAACAACTATTAGCTATTACTGTTGATAAATTGAGTTTTTTCAAACACACACACAAAAATAAGGATTGATGCAAAATAAATTTAAAGCACAGCGTATAAAATTAGAAAGTGAAATCATTACATTAATATTTAATGATAATCGCAATACGGTACACTTTGATTATCATGTAGATATTGATAATGCGGATAAAGGTATTCGTTTGGATTTATATACACAGAATCCTCGTCATGATACCATTTTTTTACTACATCAGGCTTATGGGCTAAGTTCAGTTCATGCCCTACAGAAAACCATTGAGCATTTGAAGGAATTGCACTATACGGAAGGAGAAAAAAATTCTTATACGGTGATTTGGCGAAATAAAAATAGTGGTCAAGAGCAAACCTCGTATTTTTATGAATATACAGAGGCGGATGTCCAACAAAAGTTTTTTTATAATAAAAAAGAACAGGACTTTGAAATTGTTAGTATTCAACAAAATCCAATGGCGTAGCATTTAATTACGAATTACGAATTATCAATTACGAATTGTTTTTTGAATACAAACATTAAAAAATTACTCATTAATAGATTCATGGTTTCGTAGATTTGTGATTAAGTCTAAAAAGCTAAAAAGCCAAAAGTCCAAATAGCTAAAAAGCCAAAAGTCCAAATAGCTAAAAAGCCAAAAGTCCAAATAGCTAAA
>JAHDHV010000226.1:9483-9708 GCA_020631155.1 Bacteroidota bacterium
AAGCCAAAACATTTCAACAAATATTGGTGTTCAGGAAATAAGGGTGTGCAGTGTTTCACCCAGTAGTTTGAAAAGCTAGGTATTTGTTATCCATCAGCAATTGAATCACGACAATTTCATACTCAACTCCATGTTTTCTTTTAAACGTTTTTTCTCATTTAAATTTTTTTAAAAAATGGCATATTCTTCCAGAGGAGGTGCTCGAGGTGGAGGTTTTTTAGTAGC
>JAHDHV010000227.1 GCA_020631155.1 Bacteroidota bacterium
CCAAAAGTCCAAAAGTCCAAAAGTCCAAAAGTCCAAAAGTCCAAAAGTCCAAAAGCAATTTTTCAACTCAACAATTTTACATACACCTATGACAAAAATAAAAGCATTTAAGGGGTTTCGTCCATTGCCTGAGATAGCGCAACAAGTAGCCTCACGCCCCTATGATGTAAGCAATCGCCAAGAAACGAAGGCGGCCGCAGAAGGCAATCCATATTCTTTTTTTAATGTGATCCGCGCCGAGATTAATTTTCCCGATTCCCTCTCGCCATACGATGAACAAGTTTATCAACAGGCAAAAAATAACTTTAATAAATTGGTAGCGGAAGGTGTTTTTGTGCAAGACAACAGCGATTGCCTTTACATTTATGCCCAAACCATGAATGGCCGCCAACAAATTGGTTTAGTAACAGGCACCAGCATTGACGATTACCAAAATGATGTGATTAAAAAGCACGAATATACGCGCCCTGCCAAAGAGCAAGACCGCATCAACCATATTACAACAACTCGTCTACATACGGGACCTGTATTAATGGCCTACCCACAAGTCGCTGATATTGATGATGTTGTGAATGAAATTATTGCTACACCATCTACTTATGATTTTACTGCTTCCGATGGCATACAACATACTTTCTGGGTGGTAAGAAATGAGGAAACCGTTGCGGAATTGGTGCGTTTATTCGCTGAAACAGTGCCTGCAATCTACATCGCTGACGGCCACCATCGGGCGGCATCTTCTACAAAGGTGGGTTTAGCGTGTCGGACAGCGAATGAACAACACACAGGAGAGGAAGAATATAATTTCTTTTTGTCGGTATTATTTCCTGATAATCAACTGGCAATTATGGACTATAATCGTGTAGTTCGCGATTTAAATGGCTTGGATGTAGCTACTTTTTTGGAAAAAATTCAGGCAGATTTTGAGGTAAAGCCATATACTGACGGAGCATTTAAACCACAAAAAAAGCACGAATTTGGTTTGTATTTACATGGGAAATGGTATTGTTTAACAGCAAAAGCACATACTCACCATGCCGATCATCCAATTAAAAGTTTGGACATTGCTATTTTATCCGATTACTTGATTGCGCCAGTTTTGGGAATTACCGATCAGCGGAGAGATGAGCGCATTGATTTTGTAGGAGGAATCCGTGGTTTAGGGGAACTGGAAAAGCGCGTAGATAGCGGAGAAATGAAGTTGGCATTTTCGATTTATCCTGTAAGTATACAACAACTATTGGCGGTTGCCGATTCAGGGGAAGTGATGCCACCTAAGTCTACTTGGTTTGAGCCGAAATTGCGAAGTGGCTTGGTTGTTCATCAGTTTTGAAGGTAGTTGAGAAGGTTATAAAGTTGAAATGTTGCAAGGTTTTTCTAAAAATCCAACTTCTGTTATCTAACTTCTAAAATCCAGCTTCTACTTAAAACGTCCTGTAGTTGACATTTTTTTTTTGGAAAAACATTTATCCTAAATGGCTTTGGTAAACTAGGTATGTTTCAAATATTGTACTTATCAACCAAACAGTTTTCACTACTTTAACAGTTCGTGGATTTGTGATTAGTAAATTAGTGATTCGTGTTCAAATAATTTTACTGATGAGTGTTTTCTTTTTAGGTGTCTGATCGTATCCATATAATCAGACTGTAAAGACGGTTTTCCCATTATAAATAATTGGTAATCAGTAATTTATAATCATAGGGGAGTTCAGGAAATAATTTCCAATTTCTAATCGCTAATTTCTAAAAGCTAAATATCCAAAAATCTAAATAGCTAAATATCAATTTTAGAGGCAAAGTGTTAGGAGAAGAATGAAACATACCAATAAATAAAATGCAAATCCATTCAAAAAACATCCATATTAAAGTCATTATCCCAGCATTTAATGAAGAAGGTGCGGTAGGACAGGTGATAAAAGCCATTCCAAAAGGGCTGGTTGAGGAGGTAATTGTTGTGAATAATGCTTCTACAGATCAGACGGCGGCAGTAGCACAACGAGCAGGTGCAACGGTTTTATTAGAAACGCGCAAGGGCTATGGCAGTGCTTGTTTGAAAGGAATTGCCTATATTCGGGCTTTGCCAGTGGAACAACAGCCTGATATAGTGGTTTTTTTGGATGCAGATTATTCTGATTTTCCAGAGGAAATGCCAAAAATTGTTAATCCTATTACGATTGATAACTACGATATGGTGATTGGCTCGCGAGCCTTGGGGCAGCGTGAAAAAGGTTCGATGACCTTCCCTCAGATTTTTGGTAACTGGCTGGCAACCAATTTGTTGTATTATTTGTATGATATTCGCTTTACAGATTTAGGGCCGTTTCGCGCCATTAAATGGGAGCAATTATTGACCTTAAATATGGAGGATACCAATTTTGGTTGGACGGTGGAGATGCAGGCGAAAGCTGCTAAAAAAGGCTTGAAATGTTGTGAGGTAGCGGTGAATTATCGCAAGCGAGGGGCTGGCAAATCAAAGGTGAGTGGTACAATAAAGGGGACAATATTGGCAGGATATAAAATTTTATGGACGATTTTTAAATATTGGCGGTAGATTTAATTACGAATTAGAAATTACGAATTACGAATGAAAATTTTTCACATGCTTGGCAGTGGGGAATTATTTAAATGTTGGCTTGGCAAAGGGATGCGAGTGGAAATGAACCAAAGCCAAATGCTAGAGAGCCTTAACCGAGCGAGGGCGGAACGTAGAGAGCTATCAGCGAGGTTTAGAGCGAACAGCATTTTGGCAAAGGTGAATTGCAACGGGCAGCCCGACCCCGATGATTGAGCATTAGGAGCGCAGCGACTTTTGCGAAACAGAGGGGATTGCCCCATCTAATCTCTAAATTCTGTTCTCTAATCTCCATAAATTACTATAAAAAGAATTAACCTAGACAAAATTAAACAGTGGTTGGATTTGCCATAAGTTATTAATAATGAATTAAATTAATTATCTTAAGTCTTATGTCTCAAATCTTATGTCTAAGTACTTAACTAATCGGTAATGCTTGAAATTGTTATATTAACGCTTTACACTATTTGCATGATATGTATTTTGATATATTGTCTGGCAGAGGTGCATTTAGCGGTCAATTATTCGCGGTTTAAAAGAAAACAGGAAGGGAAGGAGGAGAGTGACAATCATTTAGCTCCTGTAGCTTACGCTAAAGTAACGATTCAATTGCCGATTTTTAATGAGCAGTATGTGGTGGAGCGATTAATTGATGCGGTTGTGCGATTTGATTATCCCAAAGAACAGTTGCAGATACAGGTTTTGGACGATTCTACGGATGAAACAGTAGCGATTAGTCAGGCAAAAGTAGCTGAGTATCAAGCAAAAGGCTATGATATAGTGTTGTTACATCGCAAGGATAGAACGGGTTATAAAGCAGGGGCTTTGCAAGCTGCTATGGACAGTGTTAAAGGGGAGTTTATCGCTATTTTTGATGCTGATTTTATTCCTAATTCAGATTTTTTACTAAAAACACTGCCCCATTTTGACAATGAAAAGGTTGGAGTAGTGCAAACGAGATGGGAGCACATTAATAAAGAATATTCTTTGCTAACCAAAGTTCAAGCTTTCTTTCTGGATGTACATTTTACGGTTGAGCAGTTGGGGCGCAATGTGTCGGGTTATTTTATTAATTTCAATGGAACGGCAGGGGTTTGGCGCACAAAAGCGATTACGGATGCAGGCGGTTGGAAGGCGGATACGCTCACCGAAGACCTTGACCTCAGCTATCGAGCGCAATTGCGAGGGTGGCAGTTTAAGTATTTGGAAGCGGTTGGCTCACCATCGGAGTTGCCTGCGGATATGCGCGCTTTTAAATCGCAGCAGTTTCGCTGGATAAAAGGCGGCGCGGAAACGGCGAAAAAAATATTGCCGTCTGTGGTGCGTTCAGATTACCCTTTTTCCATTAAATTTAACGCCTTTTCGCATTTGTTGAGCAGTAGTGTATACATCATTATTTTTATTTTGTGTTTTTTGAGCGTGCCTTTGTTGTTGGTTAAAAATCAGTATATAGATTTTGAGTACATTCATTATGGGTCAATTTTCTTTTTGAGCAATATTGCAGTGGCTTATGTGTATTTTGTGGCTACAAAATATCGAATGGAGGATAAATCGAAGGTTTGGAAGAAATTTGCCTATTTGCTGCCTATTTTTTTGGTGATTACAATGGGTTTATCCTTGCATAATGCTTTGGCAGCTATTCGGGGGTTATGGGGAGAGCAAACGCCTTTTATCCGAACTCCAAAGTTTAATTTGTTGAATGTCAGTGATGTATGGCACGATAAACAGTATACTTCTAAAAAAATTGATTGGGTGACAGTACTTGAGGGTGTGTTGGCTATTTATTTTTTAGGAGGGATTGTGTATGGTATTTACACAGGAATTTTGGCATTATTACCATTTCATTTGTTGGCGTTTGTCGCATTTTTATTGATTTTTACTTATTCTGTAAAACATGCAAGGGTAGTGCAGAGTTAATGACGAATTACGAATGAATAATTACGAATTATTTTGATAGTTGTAAGGTTTGTGAAGGTTGGAAAGTCCTAAGGTTTATTAAGTTTTGATAAAAAAAAAGAGCGTAATTCATGTCGAATTACGCTCTTTTTTTTCAGTCTTATATCTTGAATCTTATATCTTGAATCTTATGTCTTACATCTCCGTTCTAGTACTGTACGATTTTTTGAGTAGTTGATTCATTGCCTACGCTTAGTTTTAACATATAAACGCCTTTGGCTAAATCAGCTTTTTGGGTATCAAAAGTGTATTGATAAGTACCTGCTCCTTGTTGTTCGTTCACCAAATCAGCCACTTTTTGTCCTACCAAATTAAATACTTCTAAGCGTACATTTTCCGCTTTTTCCAATTCATAGCTAATGTTAGCTTGTTCTTTAAATGGGTTTGGAGCTACTCGTAATTGATGTGGAGTAGGGGCGGTAACATCTTCTGTAGAGGTGATGCCGCTAATGTCTCCTACAACATATTGAAGGAATACGCCAAACATTTCATCGGCGGTTGTTAAGCCAAAACGCACTGTCTCATCAGAAGTATTGTGATAACTAGCCTCTAGAAGCAATCCATGACTGGACTGTATGGTTAGGAAGTTATCTATTGTTCGGACAGCTGGTTCGCCATAATCATAGTATCCTTGGTTAAAACTATAGTCAAAATTATAGAAACCTTCATAAACTTGGTCTCCTCTCGAACCGTCTGCATTTCGCAAGTAGATGTCAAAGTCAGTGCCATATTGATGTGTATGTGCGCCTAGCACCCATAAATTTACAGGATCGGTACTATTTGCTCCATCAAAACCTCTTAATCTCCACTCAAAGGTTCTTTCTTCGCCAGCAGGAATGATCAAATCGGTTGGATCGAATAGTCTAAAGTCGGATTTCATTTCATGTAGGGCAGTGCCTATAGGCTGCGTATATATATTTACATACACATCGCAAGGTAGAATACTGGTTTGACTATAATTTTTGATGTGGTAGTTAAATTTTAAGGCAACATCTTCTGGCCAAAGATAGGCAGTTCCGTTAGGCAGTTCAAAGGTGTTGCTATATGCCCAACCGCCAATCATACGCGTATCATTGGTAAGAGCTACGGCAGTACCTAAGAGCGAACTAATGACCGTTACTTCCTCTAAGCCTTCTCCTTCGTTGGGTAAGTCAGCACTTTCATCATATTTGAAAAATAAAAAGTGGTGAGATTGAGCATTCATAATGACCTCAATCTTACTAATTTCCATAGCTTCTTCATTTCCCAATTCATATTTGAGTACATATTCTCGCTCTTCTTCTGGTTCTAGGAAAATAGACCCTAAGTGTAGTTGTATACCTTCACCAACGGCAGGAGGGGCAGGTGGAACAATGCGATCTAAGCCACCTTCGGTATAATATTCTTCAATGACATTTTTATTTACGAACTTTTCCTCTTTTTTCGCGCCAAAATAAATCCACTGACGAATCAATTCTTTTTCATAATCTGCTAATGGCTCAAGATTAGAGGGAGGCATTACACCACCTTCTTGCGAATGTAAGTCAATATCTTTATAAAGACCACCATTCACTTTTCTATACAAAAAGCTTCGTTCTGGATAGCCTTGATCCACCAATTTATAGTTTCGTTCTTTTGCTAAAGGATTAGTTGGGTCTTGTTCAACCAATAAATTATAGACTTCTTCCTCGGTACCAGAAAGATCGAGTCGCCCTTGTGGAGAGGAACCTTCGTGACATCCCAAACAATTAGTTTGTAATATTTGGTATATATCTCCAAAATCAGTATTTAATTGTGCATAAGCTGTAGGGCTGTACATACTTCCTATGCCTAAGCACAAGAAGAAAAGTAACAGTTTCTTCATTTCTTTAGTTTTTAGTTTTGGTAAATGAACGGAGCGAAAGATAATAATAGTTGGTCAAAAAACAGCATTTAAGCTTATAAAAAATCAGTATTGTGCCTTTATGCAACAGTTAATCCAGCTATATTGTTGTCGGTACGATGTTTTTTAACGGTTTTTAGAGCAGTTGTATCAATTTGGTACCATTTAAGCCTTTTTCTTTTTGCCATTGCTCATCAAAGATAATAGAAGGCGTTTCCCAAAAACTGCTAGGTATACTTGCGTCCATTCTAACGCTTTCTATTTGCAGTTGATTAGGGTTTGATAGCGTTTCTAGTCCATCTACCGCATCAATAACTTCTGGTGGAATGTTGGGAAGTAAAAATTGAACAACAGGCTCAAAAGGGCCGACAATAGTCCAGTAATAACTAAAGGTGTTGTTAGTAGTTGGAAGAAAGGAATATGTGGCAATATAATAGTCCATTGTTTTATTGGCTCCAAAGTCAAAAGAAGGTTCAAAAGCAAAACCATTTTGACGTGCATGTAGCATAAGAAATGAATTAAAGGGAGTTTCGATAAATTCTGGTAGGTTTTCTATTTGTTTGTTAATGCGTAATGATGGTCGAATTGAACTCCATAAATCTAGTTCATAGTTGGAAAGTTGAAGGTTAGAAGGTAGCCAAAAGTTAAGTGTGTTGGTATTATCATTGATAGACGAGCTAACAGGTCGGTGATCATAAAAAGCGATTTTATTGTTCGTAGCTATATCTGTAGCTACTATTTGTCCACGCCAGTTTCCATTATTTATAAATACATTTTGGGCAGTTACATCAGTTTTTAAATCTTCATAATTGATGGTAAACTTGTTTTGCCCTAATTCATTATTGGCATAAAAGTATCGGGGAGTTTCCTCATCATTTGCTCTTAATAAAAAATAAACAGCATATTCATCGTATTTTATATATCTTAAGGTGAGTGTATTACCCTGAAGTGTATCAGGAATATGCCCTGATAAATGACCATTTATTTTTAGCTCATTCACAACATCAATATTGTGTATTACCACTTCTACACTATCTCTATATGGGCGAGGAGGAGTATAAGGGTCTGATTGAATAATTGTGTTTGATTTTAAATTTGTATAGGTTAAATTTGGATAAGAAATGAGCTTATTATTATTATAATTAATTTCACGCTGTCTAATAATGGTCAAGGCAAATTGCTCATCAACAGCTTTTTGTAGTTCTATAGTGATTGTCTGGGGGCTTGATATAAGTGGTAAAAGTTGATAATGTGCCACCTCTCCATCTATTTTACTTACAATCAGTGCTTTATCAAATCTAGATTGAAAAGGAGTTTGTTCATAGGTAATGATAAAGCTTTCTGTTTTATTAACAGGTACTTCCTCTTTTTTACAATTAGTATAAAAAAAGCCAATAAAAGCTAAAAGAGCTAGTAAACTATAATTATAAACTTTTTTTTGCATGATATAATAGGTTTTGGGTTTGGAGAGAAAATTCATGAACTTTCTTTACTAGGTTTAGGAGTTAGGAAAGATTATCTGATTCATCAACTAATATCCCAGATATCTCCCCAAAGTCTTTGCCCACCATCAAGATAAACGGTTTCGCCTGTAATAAACTCTGCCATAGGACTAGCTAGAAACAGGGTTAAATAAGCGACCTCATCGGTAGTGCCTAAGCGTTTGAGTGGGACTTTACTACTAATGCCCTCAATCATTTTTGGCGGATAATTGGCTAAACCAGAAGAAAGAATGATGCCCGGCGCAATGGCATTGATACGTATTTTATGGGTTGCCCATTCAATAGCCAATGTTTTGGTGAGATTGTCTACACCTGCACGAGCTGCCCCTGTATGCGACATGCCGGGGAAGCCCTTGTAAATATTGGCAATAATATTAATGATGATGCCATCTTTTTGAGGAATAAAGAAAGTTTTCGCCATCTGTTGCGTTACATAAAAAGTGCCGTTGAGATTGGTATTGATCACCGCGTTCCAGCCATTGGTTGAAATGCTTTCAGCAGGTGACGGGAACTGCCCCCCTGCATTATTGATCAAAATATCCAGTCGTCCACACTCTGCTTGAATTTGTTCCGCAGCTTTTTGCACTATTTCAACTTGTCGAATGTCCAAGGTAATACTTCGGCAGTCGCCTATTGGAGTCAGTTCTTCCAGAGCTTTTTCCAAGCGTTCTGCTTTTCGAGAAGCAATGTATACCTTAGCTCCATAGTGGAGTAATTGTTTGGTGATGGCCATGCCGATGCCACTTCCGCCCCCTGTTACCAAGGCTATTTTGTCTTTAAATAAATTTGCAGCAAACACAGTTTTATTTCTTATTGTTAAAGTAATATGCTAAGTTAGCAAAAAAAATAAGGAAAAGATTTTTTTTTACTATTACCTTTTATATCTATGGAACAACAGGCAATTGCTATTTTAAAAAAACACCAACTAAGGCTTACAGATTGTCGAAAGGATGTTATTGCTTTCTTTTTAGGGAGAAACTATGCCATTGCACAACCTGAATTAGAAAAAAGCCTACAACAATTTGACAGGGTAACGCTTTATCGTACTTTGGGAACTTTTGTTGATAAAGGCATTATACACCAAGTAATAGACGGTTCAGGGGCAAATAAATACGCGCTCTGTTCGCCTAATTGCTCACAACATCAGCATAAAGATGAGCACATTCACTTTACTTGTGTGGAATGTGGTTTGACAAAATGTTTGGAAAGTGTGGCAATTCCTAAAATTCAGTTGCCCAAAGGCTACCAATTATTAGATGCCAATTTTTTGATAAAAGGTGTCTGTGCGAGTTGTCCGAATGTAAATTAGCTTTTTGGATTTTTGGATTTTTGGAAATTATTAATTCAATTGTAAAGATAGTTCATGAATTATCTCTACTAAGTATGGAAAAACTGTTTGTTCAGAAAACACCCTATTGGAAATATTCCTATAATTGACTTTATTTTAATCAAAAAAATAATCTATTTCATTTATTATGAGAGCTTTAAACATAATTTTACTACTTGTATTTTGTTGTATAGGCTTTGCTTTAAATAGTTGTCAAGGTGACAAAAAAGGAGCAACTGCCAGTAAAAAAGTGGAGGCTGCTGCCCCTGTTTATGAATCTAAATTGGCTAAAGTTGCACAAATTATGTCGCAATGTGATAAGGCGGAATATTTAATGTAT
>JAHDHV010000228.1 GCA_020631155.1 Bacteroidota bacterium
ATGAATCTGTTGGTTTTTCCTTGCTTCATGCAGGAATTGGGAGTAAGTTGGTTTTATGAGACTTTTAGACTTTTGGATATTTAGACTTTTAGCTTTTTGTAGTTAGAAAACCAATTTTAAAGACTAAATAGTTAAATATCCAAAAGTCTGAATATCAACTAATTAAAAGCATCGCCTCTAAGCTTGCGGTAGCGTTTTCGAGCCTCCACAATGAGCAAACTACCGGGATGGTCTATCAGCAAAGTTTGATAATAGTCCATTGCTTTGGCTTTGTCATTGAGGTGATCGCTGTACAATTCGGCTAATCTGAATAATGCGTCATCCGCTTTAAGGTCGGTCGCATAATTAGCCACAACTTTTTCTAAATAAGGAACAGCAGCTTCATATTCTCTTTCTGCAATTTTAATTTCCGCCCTGTTCATTAAAATATCATCATCAAGAGCGTGCCCTGGGAACATTCGGTTGAGTGAATCCAATACGCTAACTGATTGATTTGTTTTGTTTTGTACCATTAACAATTCAGAGCGCGCGAACATTTGCATAGGTACTTGTGTGGTGTCCAAACCTAGGTTATCGGTAATAAAAACAGATAATTCCAAGGCATCATTGGCAATTAGCTCGGAGGTAGATGCTTTTAATACATCTAATTGTGCTTGCGCCCAGCCAAAATCACCATTGAAATAAGATAATTCAGCATTTTTAAATCGTGCTTTTTCGCCTAAAGCATCCTCTTTATGGTCTTTATCTACCTGAGAGTACAGTAAAGTTGCTTCCCATACTTCGCCTTTGATAAGGTAGTAATCGCCTAAGTCCAGCTTACTTTGCGCCTTTAGCCGTCTGCTCGAACCGCCCATTTTTAGTACCTCTTGCAATAAATTAACAGCTTTATTGACATCATACAAATAATAGGCATATATATGGCTCAAATCGCGCATTGTATAAGATGTTTCTGGAGTACGTCCAAGTTCTTTTAAAGCCTCTAAATACTCTTTTTCTAGCTCGGTAATTTGCTCTTTGGTATATTCTGCGTTCTCAGTTAGTTGATTTTTTTTAGATTTAAGCGTTGCCATTTTTGCGGAGGAATAAAAATGATTATCGGT
This sequence comes from Bacteroidota bacterium, assembly GCA_020631155.1. Taxonomy (GTDB): domain Bacteria; phylum Bacteroidota; class Bacteroidia; order Chitinophagales; family UBA2359; genus JAHDHV01. Next base: position 1,101 of record JAHDHV010000228.1, read on the forward strand.
GCCTTTTTCCAAAATATAAGCATAGGCATCAATAGCAACATCGTATTGTTTTTCGATAAAAGCGCGCTGCGCCAAATCCATAATGCGCCCGCCTTCTTCTTTCTTTCGCGTATCAATAGCCTTTACCTGCACCAGTGCTGATTCATAATCTTTTTGCTGTTCTAGTGCCCAAATCAACATTTCTACATAAAATAAATTTTCAGGTTCATCTTGGATTCTGGCGTAAAGTTGCATTTGCAACTCTTCCATATTTGCCTCCTCCTGCATTGGCTTACTCATCATATTTTTAATACTCTGCACACTATTTGGTTTGGTAGCACCATAATCTAAATAACTCTCAATCATTTTTTCGTACTCACCTTGTTTTTGGTAAATACGAGCTAAATCATAAGCAAAAGCTTTACCTTTTTTAGACATTTCTTTGCCTTTTTCAAATGTTTTGATGGCATATTCATACTCACTAGCATTGCTAAAAGCGTTTGCCAGAGTACGTATTTTGGCTTTGTCCATTGTTGCGATTGCCTTCTCAAACTGGGTCTTGGCCTGAGCGTCCTTTTCTTGTCGCTTGTACAAGGTCCCCATATCTACCAAAAGCGTTACATCCGATTTTCGGGTGTACATTTGCTCTTTGATCAACTGTTCGGCAGTTGCAAAGTCTCTGAGTTCAAAAAGGCATTTTAGGTAAGTTCGATAATAATGACTTCGTTTTTTGTTGCTTTCATATATTTTTTTATACAAAGCAGCAGCTTTTTCATATTCTCCTTTGCGAAAAAACTGACTGGCTAATCGAGCATCTTGATTAGGTTGTGCATTGATTATTTCAACACTACACAGCAATATAATAAGAATTAAAAGTATACGATTCATTTCTAATTAAATTGAAAATGGAAAGTTATTGATTAAATGGAAAACTGAAAATGGAAAGTGGGAAAAAATTACTTTAAATACAACATTTTAAGTTATTTAAAATTCCATTTTTGCATATGGCACCCATAAAATAAAGACGAAAAAAGGGAGATTAAGTTTCAATTTACGCTAATTGACTACATTGCACTAGACAAGGTATGGCATATTATCTTGTTTGATTGCAAACAAAGTGCTTAAAATTCTGTTAAAGTAGGAAATTAGGCGATCATTTTTAATATTACAATGACACATGGGGACATATTCAATCAAAGAGGTGGAACACTTATCAGGTGTGAAAGCACACACATTGCGTATTTGGGAACAACGATACGCAATTGTGGTACCTAAAAGAACGGAAACAAATATTAGATATTATACGGGCAAGGATTTAAAGCATATTTTGAATGTTGCTTTACTCAATAAGCATGGACATCGCATAGGTACAATAGCTAAAATGTCGGCGCAAGAAATACGAGAAATTGTTGCTTCTTTGGCAGAGAGTGATTTGCGCTTTGATTTGCAGGTTATGGATTTGACAACAGCTATGATTGAGATGAATGAAGCGCGCTTTGAAAAAACCATTTCTACGAATATTCTCCAATATGGTTTTGAGCAAACAATGATGAAGGTAATTTATCCGTTTTTGACCAAAATTGGCATTATGTGGATAACTGAAAATATTAACCCCGCACAAGAGCATTTTATTACCAATCTAGTTCGCCAAAAAATTATTGTTGCTATTGATGGGCAAATTGTTACACCTACTCCAGCCACTAAAAAATATCTTCTTTTTTTGCCTGAGAATGAATACCATGAATTGAGTTTGTTGTTTCTATCTTATTTGCTTCGAGCACGCAACCATCGTGTGGTCTACTTGGGTACGAATGTTCCTATGAAAGATGTGTTTTCTGTTGTGGAACAAACAAATCCAGACTATGCATATTCCATTTTCACTTGTTTCCCTGCTTCGAGCCATTTAACAAAATACATAAGAAAATTAGCGCAACACACGCCTTTTACAAAGATTATACTGTCGGGGCAGCGTATCAGAAATTACAAGGGACAACTGCCCGACAATGTTTGTTTATTAAAAAATGACCAAGAGATTTTAACCTTTATTGAACAGCAAAATATGATGGCCGAAACAGAGGAAAACACCGCTTCGGTGAAACATGACGATAGAATAGCCCCTGAGAAAAGTTGACAATGGCAAACTTAGTAGTCAGTCAACGTTAAAATGAGGGGTTGATGTTGACTAACTACTAAGTTTGACTAGATATGAGACTTGAAATAATTAACTCATTTTTGTCTTTAAAAGGGTACACAAATTAAGCAAGTAGTTTTTTGGGTGTTAACTTGCTTTGTTTAGGGGTAAATAGGTTTAAATATTACTGAATCTCTCGCCGAAAATATCGTCTGTAATCCCATGATTGCCTTCGGCGACTTACTTTTTGCAGTCGCCCAAAAAATAAGTAAAAACGCTTGTCAAAAATATCGTTCCCACGCTTCAAACCTGCGCTTTGCTACTGACTTTTGACCTGCCTGCGCTTCTTTTTCGTAAAGCAGATTCCCAAATCTGCTCTATCGGTAAAAAATGATAAATTTTGTGTACCCTTTTGAATATTTGTCCAACTCTTAAAGCAGTCGTTACAGTACATTTATTCCGAAACTATTCAAATTCATCATTGTAGGTATCAGGAGCATTTTCTCCCTCGCCAATTGTTCTATTAGGATTAATTGGTGGTGCTTTGTAATATTTGTTACAATCCGTTTCGATATTCATTGGATATGGCTTTTTGAATTTATCTTTTTGGCTAATGCCTAGTGTTGGATCAGCATATACGCGCTTCATAAATTCCGCCCAAATTGGTAAAGACATATTTGCCCCTTGTCCATACTTGGTATCGGCAAAGTGAATTTGCTTTTCATCTCCACCAACCCACGCGCCTGATACCAACTTAGGGACGATACCAATAAACCAACCGTCAGAGTTGTCATTTGTCGTACCTGTTTTACCAGCTATTTTCGCCTTAAAGTTATATCTCTTAGGATCGCGCAACCTTCTTGCTGTACCAATTTCTGTTACATTACTTAACAAGTCCAGCATCACATAGGCAGTTTGTTCACTCATCACCTCCATTTTGGCAGTAGGAAATTTTTGAATGATATTACCATTTTTATCTTCAATTCTAGTAATGGTTAAGGGCTTAGTATAAAAGCCTTTATTGGCAAAAGTGCCATAAGCTCCAATCATTTCATAAACCGAAATATCTGGTGTACCCAAGCAAATAGATGGAAATGGCTCTACCTTACTGGTAATGCCCATTTTGCGAACAATATCTACCACAGGCTCAGGTCCGATTTGCTTCATCAAATAGGCGGTAATATTATTCAAAGACATGGCTAGGCCTTCTTTGAGGCTAATACGGTGCCCCACTTTATATTTACCACCATCAGGAGTCCAGTTTTCATATTTTCGGAAGGTAACGGGTGAATTGCGGATTCTTCGGCAGGGTGACCAACCATTTTGCATCGCTACTGTATATACAAAAGGCTTGAAAGTTGACCCTACTTGTCGCTTAGAGCTTTCTCTAACGTTATCGTATTTAAAATATTTAAAATTAATGCCACCAGCCCACGCCAGTATATGCCCTGTTTGTGGGTCCATTGCCGTAAAACCTGTGTGAAGATACCGCTTGTAATGCCTAATGGAATCCAAAGGAGTCATCTTAGTTTCCTTTTCTCCATTCCATGTAAAAATGGTCATTGGCACTTTGGTATTGAATACCTTTTCAATTTCTTTTTTTGATTTTTTCAAATCAAATTTCAAGCGTTTATAACGATGAGAATTTTTAACGGCTCTGGCAATCACTTCATACTCACTTTTATCTGCCCAAGGAGAGCCTTTATTTGGCTTTAATTTCTTTAAACTTTTCCATTTCCAAAGCTTATCAAACTGTTTTTGCAACTTTGGCATATGCGCCTGTACTGCCGCCTCCGCATATCGCTGCATTTTAGAATTGATGGTTGTATAAATTTTCAATCCATCTTGGTAAATGTCATAATTTGTCCCATCCACTTTTTTATTGGCTTGCGCCCATTCTTTCATATAAGAGCGAATGTATTCCCTAAAGTAAAGGGCAATTCCTTCGTTATGGTCAAAGCGTTTGTATTTGAGTTTAATGTCTAGCTTTTGCAAAGAATCACGCTCGGCATCCGTTAAAAAGTTGTATTTCGCCATTTGCGCCAGCACCACATTTCGGCGTTCCTTAGAGCGTTGTTTATTTTTTCGAGGATTAAATAAGGTTCCAGCTTTTAACATCCCTACCAAAACAGCAGCGTCTTGTATACTTAGCGAATCGGGAGAGCTATTGAAATAAGTACGCGCTGCCGATTTAATACCATGTGCATTATCACTAAATGGCACTGTATTGAGATACATCGTTAGAATTTCTTCTTTGGTATAGCCTTTTTCCAGCTTTACCGCAATCACCCATTCTTTCAATTTTTGTTTGACCCTCTCCAAAATATTGCCGCGCGGATCGTGGAATAGATTTTTGGCTAACTGTTGCGTTATGGTACTACCGCCTCCTGCATCTTGTCCTAGCAAAATGGTTTTGTATAATACCCTAAGCGAGCCACGCCCATCTATACCTGAGTGCTCGTAGAAGCGAATGTCTTCTGTAGCCACTAAAGCATCAATAAGGTGTTCAGGAATTTCGTTGTAAGTTGCATTAGAACGATTGTAGATATAGAATTTACCTAGCAATTCGTCATCGTCAGAGTAAACTTCAGAGGCTAATGCATTTTTAGGATTTTCTAATTCTGTGAAGGTAGGTAATTTACCGAACAAGCCGCCTGATACACCAATGAACAGTGCAAAAAAGGAAAGCAGTCCTAAAATAAACAATACCCACATAAATATCACTAAACCCTTGTAGGGATTGCGTTTGGGCTGCAAATGTGGTTCAGGCGGCTGTGCGCCTTGTAATACTTTGGTTGTGCTCATATAAATTTATTGCTGGATATGGTAGGGGTTGTATGTAGAACAAATTCATGAATTTGTTCTACCCGTGTATTGAACAGTTCAAAGCCCCTGTTAGTTCTCACAACATAGTCAAGATTTGGACTATTTGTTTTGCTTATTGTCACGATGCAAAGATGGGGATTTTACCGGTAATTTTCGTTAAAAAATTCTAAGTAATCCGCTACATTTTCATTTTTAAATAATTGAGTAAAATTGCTTTTTGAAATAACAAAGTATTGATATTTTTGGCCTAAATTTCGGAAAATATCAGTTTCTTTTGTTTTTAAAACTTCCTGATATTTTGTAGCCTTAGTTGCATTTTTAAAAGTTTTTAATAACAACATCGGTTTGGCACCGCTTCGCATTTGCATCTGCTGTACTTTTATTTTATCTGTGCTAAAATTGTTTTTATTAAAATCAGATAAATTACTTCGCAACTTTGTAGTTTCTACATGTTTATCAATTAATACAATCACGTAATGTTTAGCATTAGGCTGATAATTGTAAATAGATTTTTTACTACGCTTACTTTTGCCATCTGACTCTAAGAAAGATAAAATCTCTTTGGCTTTATCTTTTACAGGATCGTCTTTATGTTTAGTTATTACCTGATTTAAAGCGGCAATGTAAGCATTTTTATCCTTCATCTTACCAATGGCAAAAGCTTCTAGCAAATCAAATTTTGCTTGGAAAGGATTGTCTTTAAACTGCTCGTCTGCTTGTTTTTTTCTTGACAAAACATCCTCATATTTTTCTTGTTCATACAATGCAAAAGTTTCCTCATAATACTGTGTTACCTCCGCTTCTTTAGCGTTTAATTCCTTGAGATAATTTTTATCCGCCAGCAATTTAGCATACACACTTTCAGGATATTTTGTCAGCAAGGTTTGTTTGTGTTGAGCAGTATTTTCCCCCAATAAATACAAACTATAATGCGTTTGTGGCACATAGTCGCTATTAGGATATTTTTTCAATAGGCGATTAAAAGACTCTTTAGCTTTGCGCTTATTATTAATTTTTTGGCTATAAATCGTTCCCATTCGATAAAGACCTTCCATAACCAAGCCATCGGCAATTTTTTGTTGTTCTTTAGAAAGGGGCAATTTACTTTCAATGGCTCGCTTGCTTAACTGCCCTTGTTGTGCCATTGCCAAAAGTTGATCGCGAGAAGTGCCTGTTGTATCCACACTCGTAGCTACAGCCGCATCGTTAATGGCTGTGGATTTGCTTCTCAATCGCCAATTATCGGTGAGTGGACGCTTGCCCCATTTGTATTGAAAATCGTTGTAACCTTTGGCGCGCGCAATGTCGTTGTAAAAGTAAAACTGACCGAGCTTATCGTCTTTGTTACCGCCTTGTTGTTGCGCTCTTAAAAATTCCTGCTGCTCTTTCTCCTTAGCTTCTTGTTCTAACTGACTAATGAGGTTGTCTAAAAAATCTTCCCGTACAGCCTTAGACATCCGAGCGATTCGCAAAAGGCTGTCTTGCAACTCTACCGTTCTGATGTGTTTGGCTAATTCTGACAACACTTTTTGGCGGTCGCGCGCCTCCTCAAATTTTTCATGCTCTTTAGATAAGCCGACCATTGTGCTATCGTAATAAACGCTTGCATTAGTATATTTTTCGTTATTGTAATTCAGTTCCGCTAATTTTAAAAAAGCTTGTGCCTTTTGTTCAGGAGACATACTGCCTTTGCCTGCGGAAAGACTGAGGTATTCATTGGCTTTATCTACTTCACCATTGGCTAGAGCAAGTTCGGCCATTGTAAAATAAATTTTATCCTGATGTTCTTCATTTTTACCATCTTTTGCCATTTTTTCTAATGCTGCTAAAGCCTGTTTATTGTTGAATTTCTTCGTTTCCATTTTCATTTTTACCACATTCAACTTAGCATTTAACTCCAAATCATAGTCTGGTTTACTTTTCAGCACTTTTTCAAAGGAGTTTAAGGCTTGCTCATAGTTTTGCTCTTTTTGCGCCAATTGTGCCATAATAAAATGCAGGCGAGCGCGGTTTGCCTTCTTTTTGGTATTTTTGATGGCACGTTCTAAATAAACTTTTGCCTTTTCATGCTCTCCCTGCTGTAAGTAAAAATGCGTTTCTAGCGTCTGTAATTCGCCTGCTAAATTTTTGGGAAAAGAAGCATCAGAACGAGCAATATTTAAGACGGTTTGTGCCTCGCCAAAACGTTTTTGGTCAATAAAAGCGCGTATCATCCAGATAGTTGCTTCATATTTAGCAGGTTTATGTTTAAATAAGCCACCTTTTTTGAAAGTAGGATCAGGTTCTGCGCCTTGTTTTTCATCAATAAGAGAGCGTATTTCTTCCTCCTCGGCAGCTTTTTCAGCAGCCAAACGCTCGGCTTCTTCTTCGGCAATGCGAGCGGCTTCTTCCTCCGCAGCTTTACGTTCTTCTTCGGCAATGCGAGCAGCTTCTTCCTCCGCAGCTTTACGCTCTTTTTCATCTTTAGCAGCCTGTTTTTTAGCCAAAACTTCTGCCTTTCGGCGTTCTCGCTCCTCCGCCCTAGCCTGACGCTCGGCTTCGCGTTCTGCCTTTTCTGCCTCATATTTTGCTTTACGTTCCGCAGCTTCCGCGTCCCGTTTTGCTTGTTCTGCTTCTGCTTTTTCCTTATCCTCTACCCTTGTCCATGTTTTACTTTTTTTCTTCTTCTTTTTATTTTTTTCCTTTTCCTTTAAGCGTTCTTTTTTAGCTTTCTCTCTTTCTTTACGCTCCTGTTCCCTAAATTTGCGTTCTGCCTCTTTTGCTTCTTCTCGCGCTTTACGTTCTTCCTCCTTTTCTTTTTCTCTCAATTTTCGTTCTTCTTCCTTCGCTTTAGCGGCAGCTTTGCGTGCTTCCTCTTTTGCCTTTTCTTTTTCCTTACGCTCCTTTTCTTTTGCTTTAGCCGTTGCCTTGCGGTCTTTCGCCTTTTCTTTTTCCTTTTCCTTACGCTCTTTTTCCTTCTGCTTTTTAGTCGCTTCCTTTTCTTTCAAAGCGGCTTCTTTCTCCTTCTCTTTTTCCTTGCGAGCTTCTTCTTTCGTTTTTTCCTTTTGTTTTTTGATTTTTTCTTTTGAACGGCGATGATATACCTTTCGGATGCTGTTGTCAAATTGATTGGTTACATATTGAAAAGATTCAACAGCAGATTGGTATTCGCCTTGCAAAAAATAGGCTTTTCCCAATAAAACATAGCAATCATCTACCCATTTGCTATTGGGTTTCATCTGTATGGCTGTGGAAGTTTTTTCAATAACGGTATTCAAATCGCCGTTGATGGATGTGCCATCACCCCCATTATAAGGATAAATAGGCAATAGTTCTTCGTAGTTATCCTGATGTTCGTCCGCTAGTTTTTGGGTGCCTTCTGCATAGCGCAATTTGGCATTAAAATAGCGATTGTAACGGGTGGTTAAGTCTTGGTAACGACTTCCTAAGAAGGTAGATTTTTTGTTTTTCTTTTTTTTCTTCTTTTTACTGGCTGCTGTTTTTATAGTATTTAAATTTGTTTGGGCAA
>JAHDHV010000229.1 GCA_020631155.1 Bacteroidota bacterium
CAGATTCTAATCGCTTCCAGCAATTGGCGAATGGCTTTTGTTTTGCTTTTTGGCAACTAGGACATCCTGAATTTCAATTGGAGGAATAAGCTTTTTTAAAATTGAAAAATGAGTGGGAACTAAAACGATGGTCTTAATGTTTACTAGACGCTTTGCAAATAGCTCATTCATTGTCTCAAGTATTCTAGACAATGGTAAATTAGACTTTTTTTTCAATTTAAAAGCATTGATTTAACTAAAGGAGTATTATCGAAAACGTTGATTCGTAATTAGGCATTTTTTTCATAGTGGTTTTCTTTTTTAATAATTTGTGTAACAAAGGCTTTAGCCGTCATAGTTTTTATAAATATTTAATAATCAACAAATTAAACCCATTAGAAAACTTAAAAACAATTGATTATTGCCAGTTTATACTCTTTAGTTTCTGATTGCTAATAGCTAAATATCTAAAAGGCTAAATAGCCAAAAAGCAATTTTTGTGTATTAATATTTAAACATTAAGTCAGTTTATGAAAAAAATAACATTAAGCAAACCTAACATTTCTGGCACTTTAATCAACTTACGTCCAATTGTTGAAGCAGATGCCCAAAGCATGTTTGATTCGATAAGCGATGAAGAAGGAAGGAGATTAACAGGTACAAAGGGGACTTTCACGCTTGAAGGAACAAAAAAATTCTGTGCTCGTCTATTGGACGCAAAGGATCGTGTTGATTATGCAATTACACTCAAAGATGACCCTACTTATATTGGTGAAGTCGTACTGAACAATATAAAAATGGAAGAACGGAGTGCTAATTTTCGCATTGGATTGAGTAGTCAAAAGTATTTTAACAAAGGCTATGGTAGTGAAGCCACTGCCCTGATGCTAAAACATGGCTTTGAAACATTGGGATTACATCGCATTGAATTAGAAGTGTTTGACTTTAATCCTCGCGCTCGACGTGTCTATGAAAAAAATGGCTTTGTAGTCGAAGGCATCCATCGAGATACATTACTTTGGGATGGTAAATATTATAATGCCATTACCATGAGTATACTAGAAGATGAATGGTTTGAAAGGCAAGGCTCAGAATCCAAGGCAAAAGTATCCATCAGTGATTAGGTTGATTGAGTTCTTTTGAACCTTGCTGAACAAGTCTAATAATTATTTTAACGCCTATATTTTGCTTAATAATGCTAAAATATAGGCGTTTTTTTTATGCAGATGAGGAAGGATATATCCATCAAATTCTTCATTTAAGATTCTTTCTCCTCTCCAACTCCAACACTATAAAACCCCAAACTCAATTCTTGTTGCCTTATTAACCCCTAATTTGGAGAATTGCTAATACTAAAAAAAATAAATTGTTGGAATAAAATAGAAATGTATTTGGGTAAGTATATGGAAATCAGTACATTTGTGTTTAATTTTTATTAAATAAAAGTAAATTCTATTGCGCACTATAATTATACAGATAAATAATGGAAAAACCAAATTCTAGGTATTTTTTTAACACTTTTTAACATTTTCAAAAAAAACACATTTATTGAGCAGTCATCAAAGACAACACCTAAATCTACAAACAAACATGAATCAACAAAGTAAATACAATTACCCACTCGCCCCCTCCAAACCTGTCACTGAAGACTACTTTGGCACAAAGGTTACCGACCACTACCGCAATCTCGAAAACCTCAAAGACCCAGCCGTTCAAGCGTGGTTCAAGGCACAAGGGGTTTATGCAGAGCGTATTCTTGAAAATATTCCGGGGAGGGATACATTAATTCAAAAAATGGAAGACCTTCGCCAGCGAAAAGCCTTTAGTGTTTCCAATGTTAATGTAACAAGAGACAATCAATACTTTTTTCTAAAAAAACAAAAAGGAGCCGAGACCGCACAAGTATTTTACCGAAAAGACGAACATAGCGAAGAGGAGTTGTTATATGATCCTAAAGATTATCAGCCCGAAACCGAAAAGAAGTATGTCATTAGTGATATAATTCCTAGTTGGGATGGGCGGTATTTGGTTATAGCGATTACCCATAGTGGTTTAGAAATTGTTGAAATGATCATTTTGGACATGAACAACCGCAAAGTATTACCCGAAATTATAACCCATTGTTTTTCAAATGTTAAATGGTTCCCAAATAACAATGGCTTTGTATACACACATCGGCCAGTAATTGATGTTAATTCGGCTGATCTTTGGAAAGGTAGAAAAGCTGTTCGCTACCATATAGGAGACGACCCGAAGGAGTTAAATGTGATCTTTAGTAAAGACACTCATCCACAACTCAATATAGATATTGCTGATGCTTTATTGATTGATTTTTACGATCCATTAGATAAATATATACTGGGATATGTGGTTAAATCTTCTTCCTCCAAAAATCCAGAGACCTATTATACAACAGTAGACGAACTAGAACATGGAATCCCCAATTGGAAACCATTATTAATGGCTGATGATCAAGCTGGATATGGGGAATTGATAGGCGATACTTATGTATATCCAACCGTAAAAAATGCGCCAAATGGTCAAATTAGGTCTATTACGCTTGGAACAGCATCACTAGGAGCGTCAACACTATTAGTAGATACAAAAGAGGATGCAATCATTGACGATTTCGCAGTGACGAGCGAGGGGCTTTATTTCACGCGCATTAAAAATGGCGTTGAATGTAAGCTATACCAAGTCCAAGAAGGAAAAGAAACACCTATCCCTTTACCACAAGCAGCAGGAAAAATTTGGCTGACTAGTAAAGGAGGAGGGTATCCAGATATAGGGATTAAAACAACAGGTTGGTTACATCCTCAAACAAAGTACAAATACGTCAATAAGCAATTAGTAGAAGCGAACCTTAGTCCCTTACCCAGCTATCCCGAATTTGAAAATTTTGTCGTAAAAGAAGTGCTTGTAAAATCACATGATGGTGAAGAAGTGCCCTTGTCCATCATTCATCAAAAAGGGATCGAATTAAATGGACAACACCCCACTTTAATGAGGGGCTATGGATCACACAATATCTCTTTAAATCCTACTTTTTCTCCTATTAGAAAATTACTTTGGGTGGCACAAGGAGGAATTTATTGTGAAGCACATATTAGAGGAGGAGGCGAAAAAGGAATAGCGTGGTATGAAGCAGGTCGTAAAAACAATAAACCCAATACTTGGTTAGACTTTATCGCCTGTACAGAATACCTGATCAACGAAAAATATACCTGCCCTGCTAAAATGGTTATTAGAGGTGGAAGTTCTGGTGGAATAACGATTGGAAGAGCGATGACAGCAAGACCAGATTTATATGCCGTAGCCATTTCAGAAGTAGGCGGAATGAATATGTTGAGAGCTGGAAATTCACCCAATCCTGGGCCAATTCTTCGAGATCATGGCGATAGTAACGATCCTATCGAATGTATGGGACTAATAGAGATGGATGCTTATTTACAATTAGAAAAAGGTGTTGAGTATCCTGCTACCTTAATAACGGCTGGTATGAATGATCCTAGAGTTTCTGCTTGGCAACCGGGAAAATTTGCTGCCAAACTACAGCTCTATAATGCATCCAATAAACCAACTATCTTTTGGGTAGATTATGAGTCAGGGCATGGCTACGGAAATACAGAATCACAAACAATCAAAAAACATGCGAATGCGCTCTCCTTTGCTTTTTGGCAAATAGGACATCCCGAATTTCAATTGCAACAATAAGTACAGAACAGAGAGCGTTGACATGTAGTGGCGAGTAGCTGTTATGTGTACGCTCTCTTTTGGATAGGGTAAATGAACATAACTGGAAAAAAGATGTTGAAAGTGCTGAAAATATTGGATTTATTTGGAAATGTTAGTAGTGTTGATTATGTTTGAATTTTGAATACGCGTAAGTTTGTGAGAAGGGTGGGGAAGTAGATGGAATGGGGGGATAGGAGGGATTTAGAAGTTCCTCGCTATGAAAGGAAGGAAACAAAAGAACTAGAAAAACCATAACTTTACGAAATGGAATATATTGAAAGAATAAATATTGAATTAAGACCAAAAATCGACGAAGACCTGAATAAAACGATTTTAGATTTATTTGCAGGATGTGGAGGTTTATCACTTGGTTTTGAAGCAGTTGGATTTAAGACAATTGGCTTTGAAAAATTAGAAGATGCTGCCGAAACCTATAGGAAAAATCTTTTAGGAGAATGTTATACCCAAGAATTATCTACTGATACGGTTTACCCAAATGCTGATATTGTCATTGGAGGACCGCCATGTCAACCTTTTAGTGTTGGGGGAAAGCAAATGGGATTAAAAGATGCAAGAGACGGATTCCCCATATTTATTTCGGCAATAGAACAAGTCCAACCAGAAATATTTTTGTTTGAAAATGTTAGAGGGTTGCTCTATAAAAATAAATGGTACTTAAAGGAAATAATTGGCCATTTACAAACATTAGGATATAATATTTCAGTTCGTTTGCTTAATGCAAAAAATTACGGTGTTCCACAGAATAGGGAAAGGGTAATTGTAATTGGTGCAAAAAATATACTTCATTTTCCAAGTAAATTTAAAAAGAAGGTGACAGTAGGTGAAGCACTTAGAGAATTAGCTACTCAGATTCCTGAAAATGCTAAGTTTTTAACGCCAAGTATGGATAAATACATTGCGAAATATGAAAAAGCCTCAAAGTGCATCAATCCGAGAGATTTGTATTTAGATAGACCCGCCCGAACTTTAACTTGTAGAAATTTGGCGGGGGCTACAGGAGATATGCACAGATTAAGATTACCAGACGGTCGGAGAAGGCGTATTACAACAAGAGAAGCTGCAAGGTTGCAAAGTTTTCCAGATTGGTTTGATTTCCACGGGACCGAAACAGGTATTTTCAATCAAATCGGAAATGCTGTTGCTCCATATTTTGCTTATGCATTGGCAAAAGAAGCCAAAAAATATTTTCAACCTGAATACAATGGGGCAGACTATCCTATTAAAGACGAAAACAACCAACTACTTTTATTCAATGAACCGAACTTATATTAATCCAGATAAATGCAAAACTTTTGCTGCTAAGTCGCGAGAAGTCCAACAACTGATAAATCACGCCCTTTTTATACTGGAAAATTTTGGTATTCCAGTTAAAGGAACACCAAGAAGAATGGAGAGAATGGCAATTGCATTTTTGGCAATTACAGACGTAAAAAACATATCGAATTTTAAATTTGCAAAAGACCTTGTGAATGATAATTATGCTTTGAAGACAAGAGATATTATAGAATACGTAAACAAAAACTTTGGAGAAAGTATAAGTAGAGGTTCTTACGACGACATTAGAAGAAAAGATTTAAAATTACTTGTTCTTGGAGATATAGCATTATCATCTAACCCTAATTCTGATAGAAATGACTCAACAAGAGGATATGGACTAAGTCCCATTTATGCAGATTTGCTCAGAAATTACCCGAATAAAAATTGGGTGAAAATGGTGAAAAAAAAGTTGAAGGATATTGAACCCATTGCTGAAAAATTAAAGAGACAAAGAAAAATCATTAAAGTACCTGCCATTTTGCCATCAGGGAAGAAACTTGAGTTTTCACCCGGTCCTCACAATAAGCTTCAAAAAGCAGTTATAGAGGATTTTTTGCCCAGATATGGATATGGTGCAAAGGTCTTATATGTAGGTGATACTGCGGAAAAATTTCTATATCTTGATAGTGAAGGGCTTAAGGCATTAAATTTTTTCGAGATTGCAAGAACGGAACTGCCTGATATAGTAGCCTATTCTGAGAAAAAGAGCTGGTTGTATTTAATTGAGGCGGTTCATAGTTCTGGTGCAATAAGTGAAGTTCGACTTTTGCAACTGAAGAAGCTAACCGAGAATTGCAAAGCTGAGATTATATATGTTACAGCATTTTTAGACCGAAAGACATTTAGAAAATTCATCGCTGATATTGCATGGGAAACAGAAGTTTGGATTGCAGATGACCCAGACCATTTGATTCATTTTAATGGCGATAAATTCCTTGGACCTTACAAGGAAAATTAAAAGGATAGTAAACTTCAGTGAGGAATAATATATACCCTGTCGATAGTCAATAAAATATTGAAAAATCACATAATAAAGCATTTGTGTATTGTATATAAATTAAAAAACATCATTATGAGATATGAAATATTAATAATATTGTTTGTTTTAACTTCAAGTTATGCTAAAGCGCAGTCTTTTGAAGGTGAGTTGAATTATGTAAATTATTACATCAGTCATGAGACAAAAAAGCCACTATTTGAACCAATATTTGATATAGAGCTTCACAAGGAATCAAATGTAAAAATTGAAATGCAAGATGCATCAGATGGGGCATTAGAATTAGAACTATTTGACTATAATAAGAATACAGGTCTGCGTATTTTCTCTAATAAACACTCCGATGGCTCATATGTAGTGACTGATGAACCTGTTACCTATCAGGAGAATGGAGTAACAAAATTTAATCCAAAGGCAATATCAAAGAAACTTGAGAAAAAAATTAAGAAGTTTACCCCTTGTTCAAATTCTGATAGCACAACTTCTAAATTCATAGAAATTGATACCCTATTCATAATCTCAGGATTAAAATCGAAGGTAGTAAAAGAGGTGAAGGATGACGTAACTATTCGCGAAATTTATTTTAGTGACTCTATAAAAATACACTCTTCTCAATATGAATGTAATAGAGTAGATGGGCTTGATAAATTTTATGAATATAGTAATGGAAGCCTCATTACACAGTCAGTGTATTATACTGACCTTTATATTTACATTAGACAACTTCAAGCGATTACCCCAAAAGCATTAGATAACAAAATATTTAGTGTTAAATAATTGGTATATTTGTACTGCTCCTATACAAATATATGCTAAATATGGTTATGTCGGCGTGTAACAAAACCACGCTCACCAATCAAACTAAAAAC
Source organism: Bacteroidota bacterium (assembly GCA_020631155.1). Classification (GTDB taxonomy): domain Bacteria; phylum Bacteroidota; class Bacteroidia; order Chitinophagales; family UBA2359; genus JAHDHV01. Next base: position 6,919 of record JAHDHV010000229.1, read on the forward strand.
AAACATGAGTATTTATTCAGAAAAATTAAATAGTTTATTAGAAACAGTCAAAAAATTTTTAGGGGATATACCTGAAGATATTGAAAAAGTATTTTTAAATACGCCCAGACATCTTTTTGTGGATAAGCTTTATGATAGAAATGAAGCTGGTGAAGTCATAGAAGTAGAGATAACGGAAGAAAATATAGAGCAGTATTTGGATGTGATTTATGGAAATAATGTAATATCATTGATTGCTGAATATAAGAAAAAGTCTACATCTTCAGGTTCTCAGTGGATACTAGAAAAAGGTATATCTTCCATTTCGCAGCCGACACTTGTTTTGTTAATGCTTAAACATCTTAACATTGAAAAAGGACAAAATATATTGGAAATAGGAGCGGCAAGTGGCTGGAACGCAGTAATGATGGGAAAATTAACAGGAGATGAAGGGCATGTTTACTCCATTGAAATAGTCCCAGACTTAGCTGTTAGCGCGAAAAAGAGAATAGAACGTCAAAATATTAAAAATGTAAGTATAATTGAGGGGGATGGAGCGTTTGGGGTGGAAAATAAATCATTTGACCGAATTGTATTTACAGTCGGTTCCTATGATATTCCAAAGGGCATTTATAGTCAACTAAAAGACAATGGTTTATTGCTAATGGTCTTAAAAGTGTGTGGCTTCAATGATTGTCTTCTATTATTAAAGAAATCAGGAGACCATTTAGAATCAATAAGTAATAGTCCGTGTGGATTTGTTTCATTAACAGGGCAATATGCGATGACTGAATTAGACCCTGCAAATTTAGAATCCTTAAACATTTGGAAGGAACTAAAAGATCAAGTTGTTCATGAACAAGCTTTCTGGTGGGGAACAAATTCAAAGAGGAATTCTTGGAGGAAAATATCAGGTATAACTTCATTTTTAGCAATCGTTGAACCTGAATTTAAGATGTTTAAGGGAGAGGAGGAGTATACTCTTTTTTTTGGATTAATTGCTGAAGAAGATAACTCCATAGTCTTATGGAAAAACAATAAATTGACTGGATATGGAAATAAAAAGGCCTTACAGAAAATACGCGCTGCTTTTGAATTATATCTTGAGTTAGGAATGCCTAGTGCCCATTGTTTTAATGTAAAAGTTTATCCAATAGACCAAGAAATTGAATTAGGTAAAAATCAGTGGTTAATTAAAAGAAAAGATTCCCAATTTGTATGGTCGCTAAAACAGTTCGTGGATTCGTGATTAGTAGATTGGTGATTTGTGTTCAGATAATTTTTTGATAGTTCTTTTCTTTTTACCTGACCACATGCACATGCTCAGGTAAAAAGAAAGAACCTTAAAACTTTGTAACCTTCCAACCTCTGATAACTCCCCCAAATTTACTGCAATCTGGAATATTCCTTCGGATCAAAAGCCTGACGAACTGCCTCACCAATAAAGGTAACTGCTGTTAGGGTAATGAAAATCATAAATAGGGGGGTAACAATCAGCCACCAGTCGGTAATGTTTTGCGAGCCTTGTTGAATTAATTCGCCCCAGCTAGGAGTTGGCGTTGGCAGACCGAAGCCGAGAAAGTCAAGGGCTACCAGCGATTTGATGTTGATGATAATGGCAAAAGGGGCAAAAGTGATGACCGAAGTAAGGGCGTTGGGTAGTATGTGTTTGAACATAATTTTGAAATCCGATGCGCCCATTGCTTTGGCGGCGGAGACATAATCGCGTGCTTTTTCTCGATAAAATTCCCCTCTTACATAATAGGTAATGCCTATCCAACCAGATAAAAATACCATAATTGAAGCCAGTAGAAAGAAGGACGGCTGCATGTATTTTACCAAAATCAATACAATAAATAAAAAGGGCAAAATAGCGAATATTTCTATTAAACGAAGCCCAAAAATATCTACTTTTCCACCATAATAACCAAGCAAAGAGCCTACAATAATGCCAATAATATAGGATAAAACAGTTACTAATAGGGCAAAGGTAATCGAAATTTGAAAACCATACATGGCGCGAGCAAAAATATCTCTGGCCTGCGTATCTGTGCCAAAAAAGTGTTGGCTATCAGGGGCTGTAGGCGGATTAACACCTTCGGGTAGCTCGTCCAACATTACTTCCAAGGGACCGTAAGGGTAGGGGGGCATCATTACCCAGTTATCACTATTGCCGCTCGCTTCGAATTGCTTTTTAAGTGCTCGATAATGAGGAGGTCCACTTGTCTGCCCAAAGGTAGTGCCGTCAAGGTGATAGGTACGAAAAATACCGCCAAACAAGTCGCCAACAGCAGGAAAGTAGTAACTACCCTCATGCTTGACAACCAATGCTTTGTCATTGACAAACAAAGGATTAAAAAAAGACAATAGATATAAACCGCCTAGTATCAATAAGGCATAATAGCCCTGTTTGATTTTTTTGAAATTTTTAATACGCCTTTGTAAAACAGATTCAGATTTATAGGATTGTGCCATGATGTTAAGTGCCAAACACTATTTAATTGTGCAAAATTTTGTTCTAGATATATTATTAGATGTAAGATGTAAGATGTAAGATGTAAGATATAAGATATAAGATGTAAGATGTAAGATGTAAGACTTTGATGGTATATTTTAAATTTAGTGAT
>JAHDHV010000230.1 GCA_020631155.1 Bacteroidota bacterium
GTACTAAACCAGCATCTACATCTGGATTTTCTTCGCCCGGAGCTAATGGAATCACATCTGTCATACCCATTGCGCTATTGATGTCTGAATCTGCTGTTTCATCAGTACCTTCATCTTGAGGACTAACTGTATAACCATCTGGTACATTTACCATGATTTTATAATCACCAGTAAGTAATTCATCAAATAAGTATTCTCCGTTAGGTCCGGTTACTGTTTCTACTGGGTTGCCATTCTCATCTAAGATAGGATCACCGTTTGAGTCTTGTAATTTAACTGTCACTCCTTCGATACCAGGTTCATCTTCATCTTGGATGCCATTGCCATTTGTATCTTCAAATACAGTGTCACCGATTGAACCTCTAATTGGTGTGAAACCTGCATCAATCGTAGGATCATCTTCATTAGGATCAAGATCAATTACATCGGTAAAGCCATTTTCATCTGCATCACTATCATTATCATTTCCATCACTAGCATTACCACTTTGTTGTGTAATTGTATATCCATCAGGGAACATCATAAATTGTACGATGTAATCTAAGTCTGGGTCTAAATTATCAAAAAGATATAAACCATCTGGGCCTGTTGTCATTTCTGCTAATACCGTATTGGTATCTGTTGCATCAAATAATTTAACGACAACGCCTTCCAATGGCTCATCTTCTGTATCTTGAATACCATTACCATTAAAATCAATAAAGGTATAGTTACCAATACTTGCAACACAAACCTCTTCGTCAACAGTTGCGGTTACTTCGCTGGTACAACCATTTGGAGCAGTTACCACTACGGTATATTCGCCTGCTTCGGTCACGACTGCTAAAGCTTCGCTTCCTGTAAAGTTTGGACCAGTCCATGCATAAGTTACGCCAGCAGTTGTTGAACTTGCAGAGATTTCTACGCCTGTTTCAGTACAAAGAATCGTTCCGCCTTGCGCTGATACATCTGGGTCAGCATCGTCTGTATCTACTACAGCAGTAGCCTCAGCCGTACAACCTTCAGCAGTAGTGACTACTACAGTATAAGTTCCAGCTTGGTCTACTGTTGGGTTTGGATCCGTTGAAGTTGTACCATCAGGGAAAGTCCATTCATAGGTTACATCTGCATCCGAAGAAGCAGTGATTTCAATTGATGTTGTGGTACAGGTTAGTGTGCCGCCTGTAGTGCTTACTGTTGGTGCATCAACGATGGTTACGGTTACCTCGTCTGTAGTTGCACAACCTTCGCGGATTGCGGTTACGGTATAAGTTGTTGTTTCGTTAGGAGTAGCCGTTGGGGTAGCACTGAACGGATCGTCTAAGCCTGCTGTTGGCTCCCATACAATCGTAGCATCGGCACTTGTACCGCTACCATCTAATACAACGCCATTGTTATCATCAGCACAAAGACTTACATCAGGACCTGCATCGGCAGTAGGATTTAAGTTTACATCTACTGTCACTACAACTACATCAGATTCTACACAACCATTTAAGCTAACAGTTAATGTATATTCTGTTGTAACAGGTGGGCTTGCTACTGGATTTGCTACTGTGCTGCTACTCAAAAATAGATTAGGAGACCATGTATAAGTAGCTCCATCAGGGCCAGCTGGATCGCCGCCAATTGGTGTTGAAGCACCCTGACAAATGGCTATGTCTTCACCTGCTTCGGCAAATACGCCATCTGTTACAGTGATAGCTGTTGCGTAAGTTGATTGACAACCATCTACATCTACTACTAAAATAATTTCTTGTGTTCCTACTACAGACCATTCTACGGTTTCACTGCTATTGGTAGAGGTAGTTGGCGTTGCATCAGGGCCAAACTCCCAGCTATAGGTAGCACCGGGAACGCTGATAGCTTGTACTAAAGCACCTTCATTGGCACATACACTCTCTGGCATGGTTACCCCTGACTCTGGTAATGGTGTTACTGTAACAGTAACACTTGCACTAGCTTCGCAGCCATTTTCCCCAACAACAGTTAAGGTATAAGTTCCACCTTCGTTTATTTCTGGGTCTCTAGCGTCAGTTGTTGTTCCATCAGGAAAAGTCCATTCATAAGTTACCCCTTCGGTATTGGAACTACCACTAAGAATCGTTGATTCACCTTCGCAAATAGTTACATTTTCACTTACAGTAACATCAGGAGTTGCTGTATCTTCGGTTACTTCGGCAGTTGCGACTTCAGATTCACAACCATTTGGACCTGTAACTACTAAAGTATAAGTACCAGCTTGGTTTACATCCACACTTTGTTCGCTTGATGTAGAACCATTAGGGAATGTCCAACTATAAGTAGCATTTTCGGTTGTAGAACTACCATTGATGGTTACTGTAGGTTCAGTACAAGTGATGATGCCACCTGTAGCCATTACATCAGGCACGTCTAAATCGGCAATAACTTCTGTACTTACCATTGCTTGACAGCCGTTTGCGGCGGTTACTATTAGGGTATAAATACCGGGTTCGCTTGCTGTTGGAGCTTGCCCATTAACGGTAGACCCATCAGGGAATGTCCAGCTATAAGTTGCATCTGCTGTTGTAGAAGTTCCATTTAAAGTAATTTCGCTTTCAGTACAAGTAATCGTACCACCTTCTGCACTAGCATCTGGAAGACCAGTATCTCCATTCACTACAACTTCGCCCGAAGCCTCACAACCATTTTTAGAAGCGGTAAAGGTATATGTACCTGCTGCACTTACTACTGGACTTTGTTGGTCAGAGGTATAACCATCTGGACCTGTCCAACTATATGTTATATTATTTCCACTTAAACTGGTCTCTCCAATTAATTGTACAAAACCATTTGTACAGCTTAATGGACCACCGCTTACAGAAGGACTCACTGTTGGGTCTTCAATGGTTACATCTACCTGATCAATTTCAATACAACCTTGACAATCGGTAATTGTTACAGTGTATAAACCAGATTCAGTGACGGTAATGGTTGATGTTGTTGCATCATTTGACCATAAATAAGTTACATCATTATTGGTTTCTGTACTTTGACAACAACCACCGTATACTCTAATATTTTCTATATCCCAAGCAGATACCTCTGCGCCATTTCCTACTGGGCAGTAAGGAAGGATTTCAAATTCAAAAGTAGTTGTTGCTGTAACTTGGAAATTTGGATCATTTGCAAAATTGAAAGTTTCCGTTGTCCAAGTTGTTGTTGCTGCAATATTTGTTTCTTTATAAATTTCTTGACCATTTTTGGTCACTCTAATACCATATCTTGTTGGATAGTTATTTGGACCTGTATTTGCTTGATTATTATAGGTAGCTGTCCAACGATATTGAATAGGAGCTAATTCGCGGAATCGCAATTCTGTTATTTGTCCTATTTGGCTAGGATCAATCGTAACAGAAAAGCGCAATGCTTCTGGGCTATCACTTGTAAAAGTACAAGCACTAGAAGAGCTAATACATAAAGCTTCTCCCGGGCGACCAGAAGGATCATCGGTACAAGAGTGTTTACCTTCATATCGGTAAATAGAAGTAGCGTTAATATCTACACAATTACCTTCACTAATCTGAGCAGCTACTAATTCTGTATAATCCATATTCGACCCTGGGTATCCTGTATTAGAGAAACAATCATTCAAATTCCATCTTACTAATTCAGTACCATTAGGGGTACATGCAATAGGACAGCTGCTTGCACCACCATAAGTAGCGGTTAATGTTACTCCTTCTCCTGTGCAAATTGTTTGGTCATTACCAGCATCTGCACTCAAATTACAAGTAGGAGCTGGCGGCAATACAGGCGGTAAAGTTGGTTCTTCGCCACAAGGACAAGCAATTTCTGCAACTGCCCAATTGATGTGGTTTTCAGGTACATCATTCCATAAACCATTACTATGCATTTCTACATAGTCCTCTCCATTTCCATAATTATTTGGCTCTCCACTTGCCCAATTCATATAATTAATAGCATCACCATTTGTCCAATAGAAATTTCCTTCATCAGTTCTATCTGTTAAAGCCAACCATATATCCCCATTAATTACACTTGTCAAAAACTCGTTTTCACCTTGATTATTAATTACTGGTAAGTGTCCACCGATTGCTTCGACAGCAGCTTTGGCATCCCAGTAAGTTACGTCACCTGCCGATCTTCTAAAATAAGCATGACCTTCGTAACTCCCTAAGTAGTCAAAACCTTGAATATTTTTATTTTGAAGATCACAATCTCGATAGCAATCTTCTCCCAAAGAAGGGGTAGAACAATCTTTTACAGTGAAAGAGATGGTTTTTTCATCACATAAAGTTCCAGTACCATCATGTCCACTATATAGCTTTGCATTAATGGTATAAGTACCTGGACTTGCCCAGAACTGCTGAGAGTCATAAGTCTCTTGATTTTCTGTATTGTATCTATCGGCTGCACCAGAAATGGTAAATACCAAACTTTCATGAGAACCGCTAACCAATGCACGGATTCTAATGTCATTGGAAAAATCGGACTCACAAAATGTATGACCATTGCCTACATTAAAGAGTGCGCCACCATTTTGGGGGTTAATTTGGAAGTTTGTAATTTCGCCACTACAAGTGCTTCCAGTATAGGTATCACCACTATTACAGCCTAGATGTAAATTTAGCTGATGGTCTCCACCACTAAAATATATTTCATCTGATAGTGCTCCTGTTGCTGCATTGATACCATATACATAAGCCCAATCAGCTGGATAAACTATTATTGATTGGCCGTAACTAATGTTACCCATATTGAAATTATCATTGTTTTCATTACAGTAAACTGTCATGATACAATTGGTATAATTGGTAACTGTTACTGAGCCAAACAATACAGCATTAGCTCCCGGAGCTGCATTGGCTGAACTTTGCTCCACAAAAGTAGTAGCGTAAGTATTTTGATAACCTAATACTGCCCAACACATCAACAGTATTATTAAATAATTGGGGATAGTGTTGAAACACCCCAAAGGTGTAAACTTTTGCATTTTATCTGCTTTTGAGTAAAATAATCTAGTAGATGTTTAAATAAAAAATACGATTGACTGACATTCGTATTTGCTAAAAAAAAATACAAGCAAGTTAGTAAAGTGTCGTATTGACACAGAATTCCCCCTGACAATGGGAAATACATTATCACATTAAAAAAAAATATAAGTAATTTTGGAGTAATGGAATAGTGACAGTGAGATGTTTACATGTGCACTACATGCTGCTAACATCATCCTGCAAAAAATGGCGTGAGAATCCCTTACCTAGTTGGTATGAGATATTATATTATGTAGTAAAAAAATGGGATTTAATTTTGTATCCTAAAAAAAAATAGTAGTGATAAATGCTGATAGTGTGAATAGTCATTCATTTGAACTTTATATAAAGCTAATGAATACTTAGTCATATAATAAAAATAAAAGAATACAAAATCATTAAGAGAGGAATTACAAAAGTGGGTAGGGTAAGTAGTAAAAATAATTGTAGTTAGTAATCCCTTTCTATTCCAAATAAAAGTATTTAGTGATTTAATTTTGATGTAAAATTACACCTATTTGACTAATAAATCAAGAAAAAAAATGAACCTTGACTACAAATTTACTTGCTTTTGGAAAGTTTTACATTTATAAAAGCAAAAATAAAAAAACACATTTTTGCAAAAAAAATCTATAAACATTTATTTACGAAAAACAAAAAACATTCAAAAAATAACCAATCTATATTCTAACACACAATGAACCTTCACTACGTTTTATTTAAAAATTAGTTTCAAAAAAAACGATTTTACAAACTACCTTGATACTCAAATGAAGTTAGAAAATGTAACATACAATTCATTAAAATAAATTTCATTAAAATAACTGCAAATAAAAAAACCTCCACATCCCCAAAAGGATATGAAGGTTTTATTCAAAATTAAGTACTTAGATATAAGATTTAAGACATGAGATGTGAGATAATTCAACCACTATCAATAATTTACAACAAATCCAATAGTTGTTTTTGGTGTAGTTAGTCTTTCAAGAACTTACCGTTGATAGCGGCTTTATCTGATGTCAAATTAATTAAGTATATACCTGCTGGATATTCACTAATATCTAAGGTATAGAGATTGTTAGTTGTGGAGGTTTCAATAATTTTACTACTCATCAACTTACCTGATAGGTTAAAAATATTAATATTAACTTTTTCTTCGTTAGTTGTAAAGTTGAATTGTACCATATCTTTGGCTGGTATAGGTGTAATTTTTAAAATACCTAAGTCTTCTGTTGCTCCTTTAACTGCATCTGTTTTTGCAGTACCATCTTCTACAGTTACCCAAACTTTTGCTGTTGCACACTCATGGTAGGTGTCACATATTTGATAAGTGAAATTATCTTCCCCGACAAAGTGCTTGTTCGGGTGATAAACTAATTTACCGTCAACTAATTCTACGGTACCATTCTCTCCTTGAGTAAATGAAGTAATGGATAAATCATCTCCATCTGGATCGCTGTCATTGGCTAATACGTCTATCGTTACGGCTGTTTTTGCATGTGTAACTGCCGAATCATCGTTGGCAATTGGTTTTTCATTGTTGCAGTCTCCATCTTTACTAACAGATACCTCTATGTATACTTCTTCACATTTGCCATCTGTATTACAAGCTCTAGCTCGTACCTGATCAACACCTGTAAATTTATCGTCTGATGCTCTGTAACGAATGCAACGTTCTTCTAAAATTCTGGTGCTATTATCGGATGTGTTTTTGATCCATTCAATCCAAATATTATCCCCTAAGCAAAACTCAGGGCAAATTTCTACTCTGTCGCCCTGTTTCACACATACCTCTTGGATTTCTGTATTACATGGTTCTTCTGGAATATCGCTGCAATCTTCAACTTTGAAATTTGGTCCGTTCAAACGCAATGCGCCACAGATAATTCCGCCGCCTTGTTGTAATAATTGGTGAACATCGTAGCCAGTGGTAACTCCTACTTCTACAATACCTAAATCAAGGGTTGTAGGATTATAAACTAGGGTATGTATTTTGTATGTTCCAATTTCTAAGCGGTCAAATGTTGGTTCGTCATTCACTCCAACAATGGTTAATTCTTCGCCAGTGGTTAAGACATATAATACATCAAATCCATCGGGAACGGTAGATTGAGAGCTGATAGTTACTTCAATTGCTTCTTCTGTACAAACATTTTTATCCACTGCTGCCAAACGACCTGCTTTAGCTTTACATGCATTTTCACATTCTGAACTTACTTTTACTTTAATCCAAGTCGTTTCACATTTACCAGCATTATTGCAAGCAGTTATATCAATTTGCTCATTGCCCTTGAAACCGGGTAGGCTTCTGTAGGTGATGCAAGTACCATCAATGGTTAGGCTACTATTGTATTGAGTTCTTGCTTCAGTAATTTCATATGTTCCCTCCAAGCAGAACTCTGGACAAACTTCAATAGGTACAATTGGTGCTGTACATATTTCAGAAATTGGAGGTGTACAGTCATCAGTACAATCATCTACATTAATGGTAATGCTTCGCTCATCACATAAAGTTCCCTCTCCATCATGTCCACTGTAAAGTCTCGCAGTTATTGTATAACTACCAGGGTTTGGCCAGAACTTCCTTGAATCATAAGGTTCGCCATTTTCTACATTATCGCTATCTGTGCTTCCTGAAATCGTAAATACTAAGCTTTCGTGTGCTCCTTCTACTAAGGCACGTATTCTAATATCGCCTATAAAATCAGACTCACAGAAAGTATCGCCATTTGCAACATCAGATAAACCTGCGCCGTTTTCATCATTAATTTTAAAGCCTGTAATTTTGCCTGTACACTCCGCAGGTTTGCAATCATCTACTGTAAAAGTAATTGTTTGCTCATCACATAAAGTACCACTGCCATCATCACCACTATACAGTCTTGCAGTTATCGTATAGCTACCCGGACTTGCCCAAAATTGATTGGTTTGATAGTTCGCTTTATTATCGGTGTTTTCACTATTTGCGCCACCTGATACCGTAAATACTACACTTTCATGATCGCCTTCTACCGATGCACGAATTTTAATATCGCCTGTAAAATCTGATTCACAGAAGCTGTCACCATTAGCAACATTTATTAAGTCACCACCATTTTGCGGATTGATTCTAAAGCCAGTGATTCTACCACTACATTCTGCTGGTTTGCAATCATCTACATGAATCGTAAGTGTTCGCTCATCGCATAAAGTACCACTGCCATCATCGCCACTGTATAATTTCGCAGTTATGGTATAAGTCCCAGGACTTGGCCAGAACTTGTCAGTCTCATAAGCCTTGCTATTGTCTACATTGTGTCGATCTGCACCACCTGAAACCGTAAATACTACACTTTCATGTGCGCCCTCTACCAATGCGCGGATTCTAATGTCGCCTATAAAATCAGACTCACAGAAAGTATCGCCATTTGCAACATCAGATAAACCTGCGCCGTTTTCATCATTAATTTTAAAGCCGGTAATTTTGCCAGTACAAGACTCCTGTTTACAATCATCTACCGTAAAGGTTATGGTTTGCTCATCACATAAGGTACCACTGCCATTATCGCCACTATACAGTCTTGCAGTTATGGTATAGTTACCAGGGCTTGCCCAAAATTGATTGGTTTGATAGTTTGCTTTATTGTCTGTGTTTTCGCTATTTGCGCCACCTGATACCGTAAATACTACACTTTCATGATCGCCTTCTACCGATGCACGAATTTTAATATCGCCTGTAAAATCTGATTCACAGAAGCTGTCACCATTAGCAACATTTATTAAGTCACCACCATTTTGCGGATTGATTCTAAAGCCAGTGATTCTACCACTACATTCTGCTGGTTTGCAATCATCTACATGAATCGTAAGTGTTCGCTCATCGCATAAAGTACCACTGCCATCATCGCCACTGTATAATTGGGCGGTAATGGTATAGCTACCGGGGTTTGCCCAAAATTGTTTGGAATCATAAGTCTCCTGATTTTCTACATTGTATTGGTCTGCTCCGCCCGAAATTGTAAAAACTAAACTTTCATGGGAACCACTGACTAATGCACGGATTCTAATATCTTGGGTAAAATCTGACTCACAAAATGTCTGACCATCGCCTACGTTAATTAGTGCGCCACCATTTTGTGGGTTAATTTGGAAACCAGTGATTTTGCCATCACAATCACCGCTAGTACTACCTAAAGATAGTTCTCCCATTGGTACATTTGAAGCATTTAATACAGCATTTGTTCCATAAGCTACATTAATGAACTTTGCTCTACAAAAGTAGTAGCGTAAGTATTTTGAAAACCTAATACTGCCCAACATATCAGCAATATTATTAGATAATTAGGGAATGGATTAAAACATTCCCAAGGTGTAAACTTTTGCATTTTTTCTGCTTTTAAGTAAAATAAATTAGTAGATGTTTTAAAATAATTTCTATCTTGACAATGGTAGATTAGGAATATTTTGTATATTAGCGATATGACATCA
>JAHDHV010000231.1 GCA_020631155.1 Bacteroidota bacterium
GTTTATTTTTACTTTAACAGTTCGTTGATTCGTGATTAGTAGATTAGTGATTCGTTTTCAGACTTTTTAGTGTCTTTTTGAATGAGTTGTGTAACGAAAACTTTAGCTGTTATAGTTCTTGCAAATAAGTAATAATCAAAAATTTACACATAAAATAAAGTTCGCAAATTAATTTCCATTTTCTGATCTCTAATCGCTAATTTCTAAAAGTTAAATATCCAAAAGTCTAAAGAGCTAAAAAACAAGCTGAACCACATTCATATGATCAGGGGAAGAAAATGAAATATATCAAAAAAACAACTTAGTTCCAAGCTCTAAAACATTTCAATAATCCCAAATGTATTCAAATCTTATGTGGGTCTATTTATCTGTATTTACTATTCAAAAGTCATCTTTTTTTTTCGTAAAGCAGATTCATGAATCTGCTTTACGAAAAAGAAGCGCGAGCAGGTCAAAAATCGGTAGCAAAGCGCAGGTCTGAAGCGTGGGAACGATATTTTTGACAAGCGTTTTTGCTTACTTTTTTCGCGACTGCAAAAAGTAAGTCGCCGAAGGCAATCATGGAGTTTCAGACCCTATTTTCGGCGAGGGTTTCAGTAGTATTTAAACACATTTCCCCCCTAAACAAACCAACTCAACATTCAAAGAAACTACTGTTTTAATTTGTGTACCCTTTTAAAATTTACTATCCTATTTGGGATATAATCAACAACAACAACCTCATTTTTCGTGTAATAACCATGAATATTTTAAAACAAGCCCGAAAATACATCTTCCAACTGTTCAAAGAGCAACTAGATACTAAGTTTGTCTATCATAACTATGTACATACACATGAAACAGTTGAGGCCTGTAAAATACTAGGAGAAGGTAATAAACTAAATAAAGAAGAACTTGAAATTGTGCAGTTGGCTGCTTGGTTTCACGATGCTGGCTACATTCAACAAATCGCTGGCCATGAGGAAGTAAGTGTTGGTATTGCTACTGATTTTTTGCGGCAGTATAATTATCCAGAGGAAAAAATTCAGCAAGTTACAGGCTGTATTATGGCCACCAAAATGCCACAACAGCCTCAAAATTTATTGGAAGAAGTATTGGCAGATGCCGATTTATACAACTTAGGCAGCAAGGAGCATTTTGATAAAACGGACATACTCCGCATCGAAATGGAGACAACGCGTGGCATAGTTCGCTCCGAAATTGATTGGCTAAAAGACGAAATTTCTTTTTTGAGTAATCACCGCTACCACACGCCCTATGCACAGTTGACCCTCAATAAACAAAAAACCAAAAATATTGCTCGTTATACCAAATTGCTGGGGGATGCTGTGGAAAAACGGCAAAAAATTGAGCAAAAACAAAAAGAAGTTACCTACAAAAAAGAACGAGAACAACGCCCAGATAGAGGTATTGAAACCTTGTTTCGGGTAACGATTCCCAACCATATTTCGCTAAGTGCCATCGCTGACAATAAAGCGAATATCATGTTGAGTATCAATGCAGTCATTATTTCAATTGTAGTGTCTACCCTCGTGCCACGCTTTGATACCGAACCTGAACTAATCATTCCAACCTCCATGCTGCTTACTGTCTGTGTTGTTACGATTATTTTTGCCACCATTTCCACCATTCCCAAAGTTACGATTCGTAGTTTTACGCGTGAAGACATCCAAAATCGCAAGGCAAATCTGCTGTTTTTCGGAAATTTCTACGGTATGCCCCTCCCTGATTTTGAGTTGGGTTTCTCCGAAATGATGAAAGACCGCGACTATCTTTATAGCTCTCTCTCTCGTGATTTTTATTTTTTAGGGCAGGTACTTGTCAAAAAATATCGTTATCTTCGTTGGTGTTATAATGTGTTTATGTATGGTTTGATTGCTTCTGTTATTGCTTTTGTTATTGCGATGATTTTGAAGTGAGGATTTTAGATGTGAGACAGGAGACGTGAGATAATCTATTTGTTTATTACAAAAAAAATAAACTTTAAAAATATGGGTATAGTAAAAGTTTTTGCAACTATTTTGACTGTTGCAGGTATGTTTCTACTTATTTTTGCCTCTCTTGCTTTTATGAAAGGAGAAGGAGCGTTGTTAGGCGTGGATATTGATAAATGGGGCTCTTTAGTGCCTTTTACTTTGGGGATGATCTTTTTTGTGGCAGGTATTGTACTGTTCAAATATATTGTGAGTAGTGTTAATGGTGGGCGGTAGTAAATGAGATTTTAGACATAAGACGTGAGACATAAGATTAAAGATAAATTATCTCTATAGAAACGTTTTTTATTACAAAAATGCTAACTTCTGTGCTCTAATTTCTAACTACTAGTTACTGGCTCTTTTAAATACATTTGCTCGGTTTTGTAATCTATAACCGCTTGATATTCCATCATGAAGTCAGCACCAATAATGCCATCAATCCTTTCTAATGCTGCATTTTCTAAAGCATAATTAACATGGGAGAGGTCTATAACAGCCATTGTATAGTTGGTTTTATGAAAAATGCTCAACAGTAATTCCTCTATCAATACTTCTGATTTTTCCATCTCAGAAATGCCCAATCCAGTTGCCTTTTCGTCAGAAGCCTCTGTTGTTAAGCCTAATTTTTCTACTCTATGACCATCCAAACAACTGCCACTTGCTCCTGTATCTAACACAAAATTAACAGAATACCCATTTACTTTTCCCTTGATTAAAAAGTGATTGGTTGTTGACTTATTCAATGCAATGGGATAATAGCCTTGAGCTAAAAGAAAAGAATGTAATGTACTAGGCATTTTTCTATACTGTTTTATATGAGTGTGTCAAGAAAAGAGGGAAATCGTATAATAGTAGGTATTCCCCTTAATTTAAAAAGTGTAGGGATTATTTAGGGGTTTTTCTTTTTTCTTGATAAAAAAGAAACAAAAAATCAAGACGGTGAAACTTTTTCGCTAAAAATTGTCCTAAAAAGCTAAAATCTCCTAAGGTGATACTCCTTTTCTCAATCAAAGTAAGTGTCTAATAATCAAGAGATTAGATTTTGAATGAAATTCAGTAGGTTCTTAAAGACCGTATCACTACGGATATTTCTTAACGCTTTTCATGTCAATTTTCTTAACGCAAAAACTTTCAAGGTCGCCCATCAAAACCAATAAAAAAAGGATATTTTATTTTTGGGAAAAGTAAATGTTCACTGTTTATTTGGATGACATTTTGCTATTCCCTAAATCCTTGACACACTCGTTTTATATTTTTCAAAATCACAGTTCCAACTTCCAAAAATAATGATATGTTTCAAATGCTGTGTTTTTCAACCAAACAGTTTGCACCTACTTTAACAGGTCGTGGATTAGTAGATTAGTGATTCGTTTTTGGACTTTGGATTTCTTTTTAAATGAGTTCTGTAACGATGGTTTTATCCGTTATGGTAATTGTAAGTATTTGATAAAAAAGAAATAATATATTGAATAAGTATTTAGGGGAAATTAGTTGTTGCTAATTTCTAAAAGCTAAATAGCCAAAAGTCTAAATATCTAAAAAGCAATCTCAGAACCAGAGTGTTAGGAAGATAATGGAACATACCAAAATAATTTCTATCATATTCCTCAATAAATGACACTATGAACATCAAACGTTTTGTTAAACGCAAATGTTTTTATTCTTCTCAATTGCTGTATTATTTTTCAATAGTAGTCGTATTTATTTTTACCTTTTTGCTTATCAATTGTACAAATATGGAAAAAACTTTATCAAATAGCTCTCCTGATAAGGCAATTCAGCAAACCCCATTAGCTCTTGTTATACATGGTGGAGCAGGTACTATTTTGAAAAAAAACATGTCTGATGAGGTAGAAAAAAAATATACCGATCAATTGACTAAAGCACTTAATATGGGCTTTGAATTATTGGAAAAAGGTAATAATAGTGTGTCTGTTGTAGAGGCAGTCATTAAAATATTAGAAGATTCTCCTTTATTTAATGCAGGCAAAGGTTCAGTATTTACACATGATGGAAAAAACGAACTAGACGCTTCTATTATGGATGGCCATCGCTTGATGGCTGGTGCCGTTGGCGGAGTGCGAACCATCAAAAACCCCATTAGTGCGGCTAGAGAGGTGATGAATAGTTCGCCACATGTGATGATGATGGGCAAAGGTGCCGAGCGTTTTGCCAGAGAACAAGGCTTAGATATTATGGATACAACTTATTTTTTTACAGAAAAACGCTGGAAACATCTACAAAAATTCCTAGAAAAAACAGATAAAAATACACCCCAAACGCAACTCAGCGAATCCGCCGATCAGAAAATGGGAACAGTTGGTGCGGTTGCTTTAGACAAAAACGGACACCTAGCGGCAGGCACTTCAACAGGCGGTATGACCAATAAAAAGTACGGCCGCATCGGCGATTCGCCAATCATCGGGGCAGGTACTTACGCTAATCAACGTTGTGCAGTTTCCGCAACAGGGCATGGCGAGTACTTCATTCGCAATGTGGTTGCCTACGATATTGCTGCACTCATGGAGTACAAAAAATTATCGCTTGAGGAGGCAAGTAACTATGTTATTCACCAAAAACTAAAACTACAGGGCGGTAATGGTGGCGTTATTGCCTTAGATAATCAGGCTAATATTGCTATGCCCTTTAACACCGCAGGCATGTATCGCGGTTTTATTAAACAAACAGGACAGGCGAAGGTGTTTATTTATAAGTAGAGACAATTAATTCATGTAAAGACGATTCATGAATCGTTTCTACTCTCTACCTACCTAATTATTGTCCAACAACAACACCTTTTCCATAAATACAACTTCCTGTTGAGCATTTTTGATCATTAGAAAATAAATACCTTTTTGGTAGTTTGTTACGGGAATGTGAATTTGCTGTTGTGGGTCAATTATTAGGTTTTGTTGTAAAATACGTTGCCCTACTACATTACACATTTCAAGGGTATAATTAGTAGATGGAATGAGGGATTCTGTAATTGCAATATTCAGTTGCTCAACACAAGGGTTGGGATATACCTTTATGGTTGATGAACTGATAACCTCCTCATTTCCAATAGCAACCGAATCTTTAGGGGCTAGGGAAACAACTAAAGTATTTTGTATAGCTTCCACTGTTTTTATTTTTTCCTCTCGCCCTAAACTACGTTTTGCTCCTAATCCAAAAGGTGCTTTTATCTGCTCTATTTGCTTTTTTCCTGCCAAATTTTCTTCCATTGCTACAATGGATATTTTTCCTACTTGACCAAAACCCGTAACTGTAGAAGCATTAATACGAGTAATCGCTGCCTCAACAATGCCTTTTTCGGGAAAAATACGCACCATAGTTAACAAATCTTCAGGCAAACCAACCCACGTATTATCAAAGTCAAGGTCTATTGTTCCCTCGGGGAAATATCCGTTATCGTAAGCAATTTCAAAGGCAGTTCCTTGAAAATCAACTGCCATATTATCAGAGGAACCCACCATGATAGGAACGTATAAGGTAGTATCTAAATAAATGCTGTCTGTAGGCATTTTTAGACTGACAAACATGGAATCATTGACAACAGTAGGGGTAGTGCCTTCGCCATGCGTTAACCCATAATTTTGTTCGATTACATCCACATCTTCCTTATTGATAATGCCATCGCCATTGGTATCTAAGTGTTTGTAGTTCACACCATTAGGAGTTGTTTGTTCCCAATCCCAAGCCAACTGTGGCATCCAATCAAGAGTAGATAATGAACGTGCAATCCCTTGACTACCATAGGCATTTCCGATTTCCAATAAATCGTAATGATTGACAATTCCATCGTGATTAGCATCCCCTGCCCAAACACAGTCATTATTACAAATATTATCGTCTATCCACTCATACCAGTCTTGTTGAGAGCTATCATACTCTTGATTATTGGTACTACAAGCAGTAAAATCTTGTTCTGTAAAGCCTTCACAATAAGCCTCGCAAGAATTGTTAAAAAACCACTCATTACCTGCCTCATTCACACAAACAGGCTCAAAACTTCCTTCACAAAAGCAGCCATAATCCCAATTTTGCTCACAATCGCCTTGTGCATAGTTGTCAAATCCCCAGCACTCAGCAAAGCAAGAATTGGCAAAGGTTTTATCTCCCCAAGGAGTAGTTACACATACAGGCTCATAGTCTGTAGATTCACAATCACAGCCTAGCTCTTGTTCGATCAATTCCAGAATTTCAGGACATTCCTCATCATTTGTAATTTCCATTTCTAAGCAATTTGCCCAACATTTATTGGGTAAAGCAACCACAACAACACCGAAAAAGTCGGTCGCACACACAGGCTCCTCTGGCTCGTCATTACATTGACTACACTGATTCACCAATAGTATTACTGTTCCATCATCACAGTTGTTGGGATTGCCTACTTCGCAAATGGTGTAACTAAACAAGTCAAACCAAATATCAACATCGGCATTATAAACAAACACACCATCACCGTTGTAACTTATTTTCCCCCAAAGTGGCTGATTAAAGTCGGTGACTTCAATAGCTTTATTATCTATTCCTGTATCATTGTTCAAAACATTAAAGGTCATTGGATCATTCACCTTCACCACAAAATCGGTAATGGCACGTAAAGTCTGGTTTTGTGCTGTAAGTTCCTGACAAATAGATAGTTGTAGGAAAATACTACACAAAAAAGTGATATAAATGTAGGTTAAACATTTGGGGGTGTACATAGTAATGATTTTTATGTGATAATTTCTTTAAAAAATACAGCAGATGTGTAATAGATTTGTTTGGTAAGGGTAAGTAGTAGTTCTACTTATTATTTCCGCATTACTGAGTGGAAAAATAGCCTATTTTCACCCAAGATAAATCCCACCGAACAAGTTTAACAGTAAGCTTTCATTTGTGGTATAAGTATCTTATTATGAGTTACTTATACTATATTCATTATTTCATTTAATTTGTCTTATATGCTTTTCAAATTAAGCATTTACTGCTTAAGCGCAAAACTAAAAATACATTTCTTCCTCTGTCTGTTAACAAAGATGCACTAAGTCATTCAAATAAGCAATAATGATTTTTCTTTTTTTCCAATAAAAACAGCCCCTTATCGTTTCTATTAATAGGCGTAATATTGAAGCTAAAAAACTCATAATCAGTGTATTAGATTGCAAAAAAATAAGCCTAATATTTTGGTTTTTTCAAAAAAAAAGCGTAAATAAGCACATAAAAAATAGTTCAAACAAATGCATAATAGTAAGCTCCTAAACCTATGGCGTTGTTTTAGTACCAAACAAATAAAACGACTGGGCGATTTTATACACTCTCCTTTTTTTAACAAACAAGAGGAGTTAATTCTTTTATTTGATTACTTAAAAAAATATGCTCCTGCTTTTAAGCGAAAAAAAGCCCTAGATAAAGAGCTTGTTTTTGCAGCAGTTTTTCCCAATACCCCGTATAATGCCAAGCAGTTGAGTTATCATATGAGCAATTTGGTAAAGCTATCAGAACGTTTTATTATAATTTGCCATTTGGAAAAAGATGAAATTGCTCAAAATTCTTATTTGATTAAACAATATAATGATTGGAACTTAGAAAAAAAACATATAAATACATTAAAGGAGTTGAGCCGTTTGTTAACACAAATGCCATATCGTCATGCAGAATACTACTATGAACAATACTGCCTTGCCGAATTAGCCACCTTTTCTTTTACTCGACAGCATAAACGACAACATTCCGAAGGAGTGCAAGAGGCTATTGATAATTTAGATGTTTTTTATCTATCTAAAAAATTATCTTATACTTGTGAAATGATGAATCGCCAAAGTATGACAACAGGCACTTATGAAGTACTTTTTTTACAAGAAATTTTACAACATCTAGCAAACAACAGTTATGAGGAGCATCCCTGCATCACTATTTATCATAAAATACTCATGATGCTACAAGATAGTGATAGTGAAATTCATTTTAATCAACTCAAGAACCTTCTGAATGAATTTGCTCACCTATTTCCCGCAATAGAAGCACGTACCCTTTACACCTATGCCATTAATTATACCATTAAAAAAATTAATCAGGGAGCTACCCATTATCAATGGCAGTTATTCCAATTATATTTAGAAGTGTTGAATAAAAAAATAATATTTGATAATGGACAACTTTCTCCTTGGACGTATAAAAATATTATTAGTATTGCACTTCGACTAAAAGAGTATGATTGGACAGCAAATTTTATCAATGACTATAAGGAGTATTTAGAGCCTAGTGTTCAGGAAAATGCAGTTACCTATAATATGGCTTACCTCAAATTTTATCAACAACAATATGATGATGCTTTGGTATTGTTACAGCAAGTAGAATTTTCAGATGTTTATTATAGTCTTGATTCCAGAGCCTTGTTAAGCAAAATTTATTACGAACTTAATGAAACGGATTTATTGTACTCCCATATTCACGCTTTCAAAGCTTACCTTCGCCGAAATAAGTTTATTTCAGAATATGTAAAAGAAATTTATTTTAATTTAATTGAATTTATGCGTCAGCTAGAAAAAATTGATGAACAGAGCAAAGACAAACTATATGAACTACAACAGACGATTGAAAATACTAAAAAAATAGCAGATTTAGCATGGCTTCGCCAAAAAGTTCAGGATAAAATTAGCCTGTATTTAAAAAATAATTGGTCAAATAGGGCTTAAAAAATTGGGAAAAAAATGTTATTTCTGGAAATTTTAGAATGAAAAAAAACTTACAAGTACTTGATTATCATTGATTTATTGAAAAATGCTTTCCAATTGATGCCATCCAAAAAAGCTTCCTTTTTCTTGGAACCCTACTTAAATTGTGCTTGACAAGTCTCCTAAATTGAGGGATATTTGTAGTGTATTTGAGATAATAACAACAATTGTCAATTTCTTTTGCCCTAACAGAATAATGTACTTATGAGTAAAAAGATACTTTCATTAATAGCTATCTTACTATTACTACAACTCTCAATAGTTACCAATGCACAACCCTCTTTTAATAGTTGCTATGCATTGTTTGACAGTAAACAAGGTGCAGACAGTTTGACTGTTGATTTTCAGAACTATTCCTTTGCTTTGTTTAATGATATTGAAAGCTACAACTGGAATTTTGGAGATGAACAGACAAGTACAGAGGAGGCACCTTCACATACCTATACCGAAACAGGTGATTATGATGTTTGCCTCACCATTACAACCGCAGACTGTAGCGCAGAAAAGTGTAAAACAGTAAGCATTGGACAAGAAGAGTGGTCGTGGGATGATTGGTGGGATGAAGATGATGGTGAAGATGAAGGTGAAGATGAAGATGATGATGACGAGGAGGATGATTTTGATTGGGACGACTTCGATTGGGAAGATTTTGACTGGACGGATTTCTTTGGCGACAGCACACATTTAGATAGTGTAGATTGGGGCGGTGATTTTGATTGGGACGACTTCGATTGGGAAGATTTTGACTGGACGGATTTCT
>JAHDHV010000232.1 GCA_020631155.1 Bacteroidota bacterium
ATTTACATCCGCGCCGTTAGTGATGAAAAGCGCAATGAACGCATACAACAACTAGCCGACACCACCGAGACAGTGCCATTTCTCCTTTTCAATCATACCCTAGCCGCCGCAACTCATGCCGCTGAAAACGATTTTATCCATCCCGATCATTTAATGAATGTGCAGCCTACTGTGTAGGAAAAGATGGAAAAGTGCTTATTTTTTGTAAATTTTTTTTAAAAGGTGATTTTTTTATAAGTTTTTAAAAATGAATTTATTATACGTAGTTTTGTTTTTTGATGTGAATAAAAATGGATAAAAATGAAATTTTAAGCTTAATTATTTTGTAAAAATTGGATTGAGTTGCTATATTTGTTGGCGATATGCTAATTTTAGAGAGTGCTTTTTGTCAGAAAGCTATAGTTGTTTCTGATGAAAGGTTTTATAAAATCCAATTTTCTAACAATTTAAACAGTCAAACATGCCCAGAAATTTACTAATCGAAACAATTGAAAATAGTTTAATTCCTTTATTAACTTCAAGAGGACATACTCGAAAAGTGGAAAACCTACAAACAGAAATCAAAAATTCGGACATTTACAAAATTGTAGTGGTAGGTACAACAGGAGCAGGCAAAAGTACTTTTCTAAATGCTTTGTTAGGTAAATCTCTATTGCCTAGCCGGGAAGCTGGAGGTGCATGTACTGGTGTTATTGTAGAAATTGAAAATAGTAATGCCACAGAACCAGAAGCACTCATTTATGATAGAGTTGGAAATGTTATTAAAAAATTAGTCAATCCCTCACAAACAGAGCTACTGAGGTTTATTAATAGTAAAGAAGGAAACTCGTATGAAGGAGAGGTATCTAAAGTCAAAATAGTTACACCTATTCCCTACCTTAATGAAATGATAAGAGGCGAAACTAATGAAGATGTAGAACTTGTCTTTATAGATACGCCCGGTTATGATACCAATCAAGATACTAACGGAGTAGCCCACACTGACATTACATTTAATATTATTAAAGATGCCCATTTATTATTATCATTTTGGGACTTTAATAAGCCTGGACGAAATACGAGCCGAGAAATATTAGAAGTTATAACAAGTGAGCAAGACTACTCTGATTTAAAAGATAAAGTTTATATTATTCTTAATAAAATCGAAGGCAACGAAAATATAATTGAAGCTACTAAAGAGCAAATTTTGGCCAATCTTAACAATACTCAACAAGAGAAGTTAACTGCTTTAAACCTTACAACAGATAAGATACTAGAAATAGGAGCTTTAGGAGCATTGTATTGTCGTATGTATCCAGACATAAAAAAATCACAAGATGTTGATACTGTTATTAAAAACATACCTAATATTAATCGAGAACAAGAGAATAGACTAGGTGAGTTCAACAGTTACTTGAAGAAAC
The DNA here is from genome assembly GCA_020631155.1 of Bacteroidota bacterium. Lineage (GTDB taxonomy): Bacteria > Bacteroidota > Bacteroidia > Chitinophagales > UBA2359 > JAHDHV01. Next base: position 1,404 of record JAHDHV010000232.1, read on the forward strand.
TTGAAAGAAGAGGACATACGAACTTACTAGAAAAACAACTTGAATTATCCAATATAGAAAATGTTGAACGAACCATTGCGAACTTCCTGAATAGCAGTGATTTAGAGGCAAAAATTTTAAAGCAATTGGCAGAAAAGGCAGTGAATAGTGCTAGAGAGGTTAGGGATGAGATTGCTGCGAACTTAGCAAAAGCCCAAAATTCTAACAAAGATAAATTAAAAAACTTTAAACAGAGTATTGAAAAACTGAATAAAAAAAAGGAGGAACTTGAAAAAGATTTTCAGTTAGAATCAACAAAAACAATTGAAAATTTTGAGAAGAGTTTTGGCAAAAAATATAATGATAAAAATAACAGTATATTCAATACCCTTCAGAGAAAGCATAAGAAAGCGTTAGATAACGTTTATGAAGGATGGACTTATAAATCTAATAAAAATACAGACAAAGCATTGAAGGAATTAACGCAACCAGTAGTTGATTATTTTAGGGCTTTGGATAGTGGACTTAAAGCTAATGGAACCTTTATAGAGCAGGATATTAGAAAAGAACATTCAAAATTAGTTGACTTTTTTAATAATAAAGTTTCTGAAATACAAACTACATTAAATAAATTTTATATTGAATATGGAATCCCCTTACCTGATAATAAACAGCAACTTATAAAACCACTTCCAAAGTTCAGTTCATTAGATGTTATTGAGTTCAAAAAGATTCATTTCTACAATAAATTTGGTCATAGAGGGAAACAATATTGGCCTAGGGGACGCTTTGGATATCCACGTTGGGACATACATATTAAAAAAGAAGCCGTAGAATTAGCGATTTTAGGTTACAAACAAACTTTAAGTACTCATATAAATGTACACTTTAATGCTATAAAAAAAACAGCAGAAGACTCAAAGGTACACATATTCAATTATTTTCAAAAATGCATAAACCACTTATCTGTTAAAGTGAAAGCTCAACTTACAACCCAACAAACCGAATCCACACAAGACTTACAAAATGAATTAACCAAAGCAAACCGAATATTAGGTCAATTGGAGGCTTATTCAAATCAAATTTCTAACTATAAAAAAGAAGAAACCCATGTCTAGTAAAGACAAGACTAAGAGTATGGATTTTGTGGGTAAAGAGCCTAAAGCTTATTGGAAGGCAGCACCAGGTATCAATGTTTTCACAAATCCCACAAGTCCAACTCAACATTTATACAACATTTCTAAAGACCCTAATTTAGATTCTAAAACTAAAGTAATAGAGACTTGTAAAGCACTACACCATTATGAGAATAATCTGTTTTTAACAAGCGATATGTTAGAATGGGGTGCTATGGGGCTAGATTTAGTTAGTTATTTAGGTTATATAAACACCCCAAAAACAAAGTTAATAGGGGGGATTGCAGGTTTAGTAAGTACTTCTCTTACATGGTATAATTATTTATCTTTTAACCCTAAGGTAGAAAAGAATAGAAGTCAAGTAAATGAGCTTAGATTAAGATGCACCTATGATGAAGCAGAGAAAACAGTAAAAAAGCAACTAAGAAATGCTTCTAATCACTTTAACGACCGAGTTAGAGTAAAAAAAATACTCAAAGGTGATAAGCTTACAAAAAAAGATAAGGATTTTATCATTAAACAGTTCAACCAAGCAAGTAAAGAGTTACAAGAGGCTACTGGTAAGTTACAAGATGGTCAAAAAGCAATTCATAGTAAGGTAGATGGAATTAATGATAAACTGGACAAACAAGGTAAACAGTTAGATGGAATTGAAACAAATGTAACAGACCTAGTTAATGCTCATAATAAGGGACAAGAGCAAAAAAAAGAGCAGACAGCACTACAGCAAAAAATAGAAAAGTATCAAAATACTCTAGCTATTGCTACTTTTGTTTTGGGCAAATTTGACCCTAAAGTAGCTCATGCTGTCAATACAGTAGGTAGCTGTGCTTTAGGCATTGGAATGGCAATTGCAATTTCGCCACCTGGTATTGGAACCGCTTTAGGGATAATAACTGCTGCTTTGCCCATTTTCGACTTATTTGGAGGCAAAGAAAGAGATGTTGCAGCAGAACGGCACGAGGAAGTAATGGAAGCTTTGAGAATAATAAGTGACCAAATTAATCAGTTGCATAAACAAATGCATGAGCGTTTTGATATGGTGCATAAACATTTAGATACTATTGTAAAAAATATTGATAGCCAATTTAAGCTTGTTTTTAATCAACTTGATAGAGTAAATAGTACCTTAAAAGGCATTGTAGGTGATATTAAGAGAGGACAGGATTTAAATCAAGCAAGATTAAATAATATAGAAGAAACTATTAAATTTGGTCAAGAATTAAATACTCAAATTTGGCAACAGTATTATAAACATGAATACGAAGCCAAAATTGCTTTGCTAAAGAGTAATGTCAAAACAGAAACTATTGATAAAAATATAGGAATGGCATTTAATGAAATTTATAAATATGCTTATCTTGTAAGTGAAGGTGGCATTTTTAATAAAGATTTTAAGAGTATTGTAGAACATCGAAATGCTAATATTCTGCAAAATCAAGATATAAACTACTTTTTAGGTTATGTCAATCAATTAGAGTCAGATAAGGGGAGTTCAGTTAAAGTACCTAATTTCTATTTACTAGCAGATGGTGTTAATAAACTTATCTATTATGATATTTTATTTCATGGTCGTTACGATGTTGAGAGAAATAAGGTTTATCTAAAAGATTTATTAAAAAAGAGTGAAAATAGTAAAGAAATAATCCAAAAACTTGCCCAATCTAAGTTTATAAAACAGAAATACGAGGAATACAAACGAATAGCAGACAAAGTGTTGGCTTCTGTTTATTTAGAACTCAAAAATATAGAGCAAGAAGCCTTTAAAGGTATTACAACTATCCCAACTACTTATCATTTAGAGCAAATTGCCTGTATAGAGCCTTTTGTATTTATTCAACTATCATCAGGGTCTAGTAATAGAGAAAGGCCATATCGTTTTTTTAAGGAAAAGATAGGCAAAATCGAAAGTACATATTATACAAAATACGACAATAATGTATTAACTGTTTATCGGCGTTTAGGTTACATTAAACTACTTAATTTTAATGAAGTGGAGAATAGACCTAAAGCTTACCCAGCTAAAGGAAAAGACCATTTATATACAGTTACACTAACTGGTAATGAATTGATAAAAACAGGTGCTAAAGGTGTTCCTCTTTGGGCAACAATTGAGCCTTATTCTGACAGCAATTTAAAACAAGATGAGTATGCTTGCCTTCATTTGGACGAGCACTTTGATAGATTCAAGCATTTAAGTGAAAATGATCGCATTTTTGATATAACTCGGGATGTCTATAAAGAATATGCTAAACAAGGGAATTTAAGTAATAAAGGAAAAACAAAAGGGGAAGAATTAAATTTTATCGAACTGTTGTATGCTAAATTAAATGAAAAGTATGAGAATGAAAAAAGAGATTTAGCAAAAAAATTAGAGGAGAAATTTTTATTAAAAGAAAACTTCAAACAATTAAAAAGTGAGTTTGAAAAAGCAGGAGTAGCACTATTATTTTATTCAACATTAAATAGGGTTTCTACAGATAGTGAGAGTGTCTTAGTTAAAGGCTATAAAATAGACTATGAACATGAGATATATACTTTTGGAGATGTTTTGTCTTATGTTGAAAGATTTGCCAGAGAGAACTATTTAAAAACAGGTAATTATTGGAAAGGTTCGATTAAACTTAAAGTATTAGATAAAGAGCTTACTTTAGATGGCAACCGACTTATTGATGTTGTGTTTTTACGATTGTATAAACAATTACATACCAGTGTTGGCGAAAGAATGGCTAGTTTACAAGAAATTTATGAAGGGAGTATGCCTCCCATTTTAGCAAGTACTATACAAAAATTAGAATGGTATAGAGATTTGCCTGATGAGTGATAAAACACTTTTTTTAACAAAACACACCTAAGCCATGCCGATAACCTTACAACCAATAGCCTTTTATCAAAAACACACACTCCCAAGTTGAGGACGATCAATGGGGAACTGTGTTATCCGAAATCGTATTAGCCGAGCATATCCCAAGCGAGGCATTTGAAAGAATTACTGAAAACAATTTTATCCACCCCGATCATTTGATGAATGTGCAGCCAATTGTTTAGCCCATCAAGGCTTAAACACACAATTCTTTTTAGAGGCTCGAATTACCTCCTTTTTCATTTCTTCATTTAAATCAGATAGATATACATTGAAAGCATTTTCTATATCTAAGGTGATTTGTACTTTTCCGCCATCTTCCTCATTATCTACAATGCTTGTTACAATTTCTACATCCTTTTCGTCAATATACGTGGAGGCATTGACTAGGCGAAACTTCACACTATAGGCACGTATAAATGCCAACTCTTGCTGCGATTCGATTAGACTAGAATAATTTCCGCCATCATAGGTTACCGTTGCAGCATCTTTACCAATCACAGAGCGATAATTTATATGAGGAATTGTACCGAATTCTTTATTATAGTATAAAGCGTTCATGTATTTATTGTTTATATTCAGGAGGTTGGCAATCGGTTGATTGGTCGCATAACCTGTAATAAAGCCTTTGATTTTCTTGCTAGTAGACAAATTTTGATATTGCTCATCTAATGTTTCTTGCAATACTTCTAGTGCTTTGGAAATAAAGCGATTGGTGTATTCTGTTTTTTTCAAGGCAGCAAAGGTATTGATGCCATCTCCTTTATCGGTATATTCAAATACAACGCGCAAATCCAAGGGATTTAAGTCATCAGCACACTTTGGAATGGCTACGGCTATTTTACTTTTAGATGTTTCTTGCTCTTTAGACGTAGTTGAAACACTTTTATTAGATTTTTTTGTGTTTTTTTCTCCTATTGTTGTTTTTGTTGAATCATTAACCCTTACACTGGCATCAACATTTACTTTTAATTTGCTATTTTCTTCTTTTTGAAGATTTATTTTAGATGCTTTTAACACTAGGGTATCTACTTCATTTTGAGTGTTTTTATGACTTATCATAGGAGAAGGAGAGCTTAATTTTGCCATTTTCTGCTTCACTTCCTTTGCTAACTCCTCTTTTTGGTTCTCTATTTTAGCAACAACTAAATCAGCTTGGGACGTTTTAGGAGAGGGGACAGGAGCAGGTGTTGGCAATGGTGGTGGTGGAATTTCTCCTACACAATTGCAATTTCCATCTTCTTTATCGTTAATGGTTTCTGGGTTACCATCATCACAGAGCAGATTGGCTTTAGGGCAGGGTGGTGTTTGAAGGCTATCAATAAACAATTGCATATACTCATCAGTTATGCGTTTTTCTGCTAACTTTGTTGCCTCTATACTTGTTTTATCTTTGTAAGTTTGTAGATAAATGTTTTTGGCTAACTCTGCATGATGAATAGCACTATGGATGTTGATAGGTTTATAATGTTTAATATATAAATTAGCTTTTGTCCAATTATATAGTAAAGAAAATTGCTTCCACTTTTCATGAAGCATTTTTTTACGTGTGCGTTTAGTTTGCTCAATTTTACAAATTTCTAAAGCAGCTAATCCATAGTTTTGATTTTCTAAATAACGATAAGCTTTTAGAGCAGAATTAATATTGGCTCGTTCTTTTTGTTTAACACAATTTGAAGAAGTTTGACAATAGGTTGGTGTTATAAAAAAGCTACTGATTAGCGTCAAAGTAGTGAGAACAATTAGTAAGTACTTTTTCATAAGATTTTTTTTAAAATTGTTGAATAGAAGTTGAGTAGGTACTTAATAAAGTGACGACTTCAATTTATTATTGTAACATTTCTTAGAGTTTGTTTTGATTTTTGTTCATATAAATCAGTTGGCAATAATTAGATTAAAAACTTAGTTATTTGATTGTCAATTGATTAAGTTACTAGATTAGAAATTTATATATTTAGTGAATTGCTTGGTTAAATATATAAATAGTTTTTTTTTAGAAAAGCAACCTCTTTTTTTTATTAAAAACAACTACTACTGATGTATAAAATACAAGCAAGTTATTTATTTCCCATCCATCAAGCACCTATTCCAAATGGAATTGTTGTGGTTAATGAGAATGGATTTATCTTGGAAATAGCTACAGAAGGCACTTATAATCATGATATTACTCACTATGAGGGAATCATTTGCCCCGGTTTTGTTAATGCACATTGCCATTTAGAGCTATCACATCTCAAAGGCGTTTTACCTGAAAAAACAGGTTTGATTGATTTTCTATTACCCATTGCACGTATTCGAGAAAATTATGATGAACAAACGATTATGGAAGCGATAAAGAAGGGCGAAGAAGAAATGTATAACAACGGAATTGTTGCTGTGGGGGATATTTGTAATGAGACAAAAACCATTCCCCAAAAGTTACATAGTCGTTTAAAATACCACAATTTTATCGAAATTTTTGGCTTGCAGCCTGAGCGTTCAACGGCTGCAATGGCACAAGGAAAGCTTGCTTATCAGGCATTTACACAACAATTACCTCAACATTCAACAAGTCTTAGTCCTCACGCGCCCTATACTGCTTCTACTAATTTATTACGAGAAATTGACACTTTCAACCAACAAAATGCCAGTCATCCCATCCTTTCTATACATAATCAAGAAAGTAGGGCAGAAAATGAGTTGTTTTTGTACGGAACAGGTGATTTTGCACGTCTTTATAAACAGTACCCACAACTTCCAGCATTAAATACTTTTTTTACGCCCCCTAAATGCCACTCATTGCCCTATATTATTGAAGCACTTTCAAAGAATGGCAAAGTACTTTTGGTACACAATACTTATAGCGAGCGAACCGATATACAATTTGCTCATCAACGTAAACGGCAACAAAATGTTTATTGGTGTTTATGTCCCAATGCTAATTTGTATATTGAAAATCGCTTGCCGAATGTTCGCTTACTCCTTGAAGAAGCAGCTCAAATTGTGATTGGTACAGATAGTTTGACCTCTAATTGGCAATTATGTATCTTGTCAGAACTAAAAATCTTACAAAAATTTACTCCTGACATTGCCCTTACTGACCTATTAACCTGGGCAACTTTAAATGGTGCGCGCTTTTTTGGTTGGGAAAAACAGCTAGGTAGTTTGGAAGTTGGTAAACAACCGGGCATTAATCTGATCCAAAATATTGATTTAAATAATTTTAAATTAACAGAAAAATCTTTTATAACGAAGCTAATATAGTATTTTTTCATTCAAAAACACAAAAAATGACCATAAAAGTTTTAAAAGGCGATATTACTAAAGTGAGCACAGATGCGATTGTCAATGCGGCGAACTCCTCATTGATGGGCGGCGGTGGGGTAGATGGTGCCATTCACCGAGCAGGTGGCCCCGAAATTTTAAAGGCTTGCATGGCCATTCGCAACCGACAAGGCACTTGCAAAACAGGCGAAGCAGTGATTACTACAGCAGGAAACTTGCCCGCTAAATTTGTGATTCATACCGTTGGGCCAGTTTGGCAAAGTGGAAATCATCAAGAAGATAAGAAATTGGATAATTGCTATACAAACTCGCTTAATTTAGCAGTAGACAATAAATTAACAAGCATTGCTTTTCCCAATATTAGCACAGGTATTTACAAATATCCCAAAGAAAAAGCTGCTGATGTTGCCATACAAGCAGTGTTAACTTTTAGAGCGCAACGCCCAAATACCATTAACAAAGTGATTTTTGTTTGTTTTGATGAGAAAAATTTTCAACTCTATCAAGAATATATGAACCTTGCTAGTTTAAAAGGTAGTTTAGAGTATATGAACACAGAATCTACTTGTTATTCCTATAGTTTGTTTTGAGTGGTTGAGTGGTTGAGATTTTGGATATGGGATTGCGGTTGCAGATTTAATTTTAGTAGGCTGAAAATTAACGTAGGTAGCCTTTAAAACTTTAAATATTTTTTATGATATGTGAGAATTGTTTGGGCAAACTTTAAATATATTTAATTTTCTAAAAAAAAACTATGGCTTATACTGACTTCACCATTCAAGATTTAAGAATCAACTTTAATATT
>JAHDHV010000233.1 GCA_020631155.1 Bacteroidota bacterium
TTTAGATGTTTAGATGTTTAGATGTTTAGATGTTTAGATGTTTAGATGTTTAGATAAATAAAATCATATTTCAATTACCAAGCTTTATTTAGTGTTGTTTTTCAACAATAAAAAACAGCCCAAGTAGCTAATTATTAATCAACTAAACACTTTAATGATTAATCACCAATATTATTAAAAAAAACAAATACTTATACAATTTATAATCAATCATTTAAACTCATCAACCTAAAAAGCCAAAAAGCCAAATATCCAAAAGGCTAAAAAGCCAAAAAGCTAAATATCCAAAAGGCTAAAAAGCCAAAAAGCTAAATATCCAAAAGGCTAAAAACCCTACCGCTTGATTTCTACAAATCCAGACTGATCTTGTTCCTCATTATTAATTTCATACCATAATAGATAAAAGTATGTTCCTTCTGGTACAGGATTTCCGTTTCGCTGAAAGGTGCCATCCCATGCTTGGGAATTGTCATAATTATTAACTAAATAAACAATATCCCCCCAGCGATTGAATATGATTAATTTTAATGGTATATCATCAAAACAAGGGTCGTCTAAACCTCCAATGAGAAATTCCTCATTAAAACCGTCCTCGTTAGGTGAGAAGCCTGCTGGAAAATCAGGATCACAATCTACTGTTACCGGTGTGCCATCTGTAATAGTGATAATCACTTGAGCCGTATCGCAAAGGCTATCGGTTATCCCTGCACAAATGGTATAGGTAAAAGTATCATTTCCTACAAAATCATTATTTGGCTCATAATCAACTATATCCTCATTAACCGTCACAGTGCCATTGTCAGGCTCATCAATAATGGTAATAATAATCATAGAATCTGTAGGAAAATCATCATTTTCCAAAACAGGCAGCATGATAGTAGTATTAATTTCTGTAGTATCTCTATCATTGCTGGCCACAATACCTAATCCTCCTGGTGGGTCTGGCAGGTCAGGAATACTATCTTCAGGTAGAATAACAACTATGACTGTCGCCGTATCCGTCTGCTGTGTTGGGTCAGTAATGACATAGGTAAAAGTATCCGTTCCTTGATAGCCCGGATTAGGAGTATACACAAAACCATCTTGCGTAATTTCAATCGTACCATTAGGTGTTGTTGTCTCGCCTGTTGGCAAAATAACAAGTGGATCACCATCAGGATCGGTATCATTGTCCAATACATCTATGGTAATTGGCTGATCAATGGCGGTTGTGTCTATATCATCTACTGCTATTGGTGGATCAGTAGTTGGGCGTACTGTTACATTAATGGTCACTGTATCACAAACACCTGCATTATCACACAAACCAATGGTAAAGCTATCTTCGCCTGTAAAATCGGCATCTGGTGAGTAGGCAATACAAGAATCGTTGTTTTCTGGATAATAAGGAGAGCCATTTTCTGGTATATCGTAAATGAGAATGGTGTCAATCACATTTTCCAAAGTAATAAAATCCTCTAAACAAACAATGGTGTCTACATCCTCTAAGGTGCTCACATTAATGATTTCCCCTAAATTTGGCGGCACTTCATCCCCTTCAACAGTAATAGTAACATGAGCTGTATCACATAAAGATGGTATTCCATCATCACAAATCGTATAAACAAAATAATCTATTCCTGCAAAGCCATTATCAGGCACATAAGTAACAGTTCCATCCTCTTCCTCCACTACTTCGCCATTTGTTGGCTCGGTAATATTGGTAATGGTGATATTGTCTGCATCGGGGTCAAAATCATTGCCGAGTATAGGAATATTGACAGGTGTATTGATGTCGGTGGTCATTTCATTATTCCCTGCAATCGGCGGATTATTAGAGGGTTCATTAGTACCTATGGTAATCACAACAGTTGCCGTATCACATAAAGGCGGCGTATCATTGTCACAAATTGTATAAGTAAAACTATCTATGCCTGTATATCCTGCATCTGGCAAATAAACAACGCTTTCCCCATCATTTAAAATAGCCGTGGTTCCATTTTGCGGTTGCGTAGTGCTTGTCACAATAATAGGCTGATTATCTGGTTCGCTATCATTGGCTAACACATTGACCTCTACCGATTCATCTATAGGTGTTGTATCTACATCATTATTGGCGATAGGTGGTCTATTCTCTTGATTTTCAGGAGCTACTTGAATATTGACAATGGTTTCTTCACAATTATTATTGACATCGCAAATGGTATAAAAGAAATAATCGGAGCCTACATAGTCGGGATTGGGTGTATAAATCACTGTGCCGTCAGGGCCTTGTTCTACCGTTCCATTTTGGGGTTGGGTAAATTCTGTTATGGTAATACCTGCACCACCGTCATTATCCATTGGTTGAATAGTAACAGGTGTATTGACTAAGGTATATTCAATATCTGGTTGAGCATCAGGAAATTCTTCTATGGTGATAAATACCCAAGCCGTATCGCACAAACCTAAGGGATCACAAATCGCATACTGTAAACTATCTACTCCCATAAAATCTTGTCCGGGAAGATAATTAATAGAAGTACCCGATGAAGTCGCTTCTCCATTCATAGGAGGCGTTATAATAGGGCTAACTACCAACTCATCATTTGCATGATTCGGGTCTCTATCATTACTTAAAACAAAGATAACGGTTGGAGCATTAACCCCTGTTTTTATATTATCATCTACAGCATCAGGTGGCAAATTACCATTGCCAATAACAATCGTTACAGCTGCTGTATCACACAAAACAGGTACGCCATCATCACAAATTTGATAAGTAAAATAATCCACCCCTTGATAGCTAGAATCTGGGGTATAGGTAGCGTTTCCATTGCCATCAATACTAACAATACCATGAGCAGGTGCCGAAATCGGTAAACTACTAATGGCATTGCCATCAGGATCGCTATCATTTAGCTGAATATTGAAGGTAACAGGCGTATTAAGATCGGTCGTATCCCTGTCATCTACTGCAATAGGTGGTTGATTAATGGCTGCACCACCAACCGATACCGTAACAGTAGCTTCACTGCATAAGTCTTGTGCATCACAAACCTCATAGGTAAAATTATCAACACCAACAAAATCAGGGTTAGGCGTATAGGTTACTGTGCCATTGGGATTCGACATAACCGTACCGTTTTGAGGATTACCAACATTGCTAATCGTGAGTGGCTCTCCTTCGGGGTCGCTATCATTGCTTAATATTGGAATAACGACAGGGGTGCCCATATCCGTAGTTTCCACATCATCATGTGCAGTTGGTGGGTGTGGCGATGCATTTTCGGGTAAAACAGTTACGCTAACAATGGCTTCTTCGCACTGGGCATTTTGATCGCAAACAGTGTAGAAAAAATAATCTGTGCCAACAAAACCGTCATTAGGTGTATAAGTAATTGTTCCGTCTGGATTGGGGTTAACATTGCCATTTTCGGGTTCGGTAACATCCGTAATGTTTAGTCCATTCCCTTCATCATTATTGACAACAGGAACGGCAATAGGAGTTTCAAAAGGCGTTTGTACCACATCAGGTTCTGCATCTAAACCTTCTGGGGCGTTGGGAGCTATAAAAATAGAGACATAAGCCGTATCACATAAGCTGGGTATGCCATCATCACAAATTTGATAAGTAAAATAATCGTTGCCTGAATAATTATCATTAGGCGTATAAGTTGCTGAATTATCTGGTTGAATAACAGCCGTTCCATTCGTGGGATTAGAGGTAAGTGTAGCTACAATCATATTGCCATCAGGCGCGCTATCATTTTGCATAATGTCTATAGTAATAGGCGTATTAATGGCAGTTGTATCCAAATCATTCATGGCTAAAGGTGCATTGTTCATCGGCGGAGTTGGCCCTACAGATACGCCTACCGTAGCTTCATCACACAAGCCTTGATCATCACAAATGGTATAACTAAAGGTATCTAAGCCTGAAAAATCGGGATCAGGTGTATAAACAACCGTACCATCTGGTTCAATTCGAGTACTTCCATTAACTGGATCAGTTACCTCTGTTGTATTTAGTGGGCTACCTTCGGGATCATTATCGTTGCTTTGTATAGGAATGACAACAGAATTCCCCGGTGTTGTACTTTCTACATCATTTTGTGCAACAGGTGGTTGTGGTGTATTATTTTCTGGTAAAACGGTTACGCTGACTAGAGTAAATTCACAAGTTACTCCTGATGCATCACAGACTTGATAGAAAAAATAATCTGGTCCAGAAAAACCATCATTAGGCGTATAAGTGACCGTTCCATCATCATTCACTACTGTTCGACCATTTTCAGGTTCAGTAACCGCATTGGTACTTACTCCACCTACATCATTCATCAAAACAGAAATGGTAATAGGCGTTTGAAAAGGCGTTTGCTCCACATCAGGATTCGCCAAAAACGCCATAGGTGGCTCCACTATCATAATTTGCACAACAGCCGTATCACAAAGCGAAGGCGTGCCATTATCACAAATTTGGTAGGTAAAAAAATCTGTACCAATATACCCATTTGTTGGGGTATAAATCACAGAACCATCTGCTTGTAAAGCGACTGTTCCATTAGTAGGGTTGGCAATAATAGTAGGCGTAATTTGATGCCCATCAGGATCACTATCATTACCCAAAATGCTGATTGTAATTGGCGTATTTTGCTGCGTTGTTCCTTGATTATCTACAGCTAAAGGCGGCCGATTGCTTGGTGTATTTGTACCATTCACCGTAACACTTACCGTAGCTGTTGCACACATTCCTTGATTATCACAAACTGTATAAGTAAAATTATCTTGGCCTGTAAAATCAGGGTTCGGCGTATACTTAATCGTACCATCTGGATTCGGTTCAGCCGTTCCATTAGAGGGCTGAGTCACTTCTCCAATCACTAAAGGGCCATTTTCAGGATCACTATCATTGCCTGTCACTGCAATATTAACCGACTGATTTGGCAATGTAGTTGCTACATCATTATTGGCAATAGGCGGTTGAGGAGCAGCCACATCAGGTAATACGGTAATGGTTACCAATACCTCGCGGCAATTATCGCTTGCATCACAAACGGTATAGAAAAAATTATCTACACCAGAAAAACCAGCATTAGGTGAATAAGTCACTGCACCATTGGGGTTAATGCTTGTTGCCGTTCCGTTTTGCGGTTGGCTTACCGAAGTAACGGTCAATCCTGAGCCTGTATCATTATTCAAAACAGCTACATCAATAGGGGTCTCAAAAGGAGTTTGAGCAACATCAGGCTGAGGATTTAAAGGAGTAGTTGGTGGTTGTACTTCCGTTGGTATGGTAATGGTTACAGTGGCTTCATCACAAAAACGCTGCCCCGTATTATTGGGGTCTTCACAGTCGCTACAAGCACCGTAAACAAAGCTATCGGTGCCTGTATAATCGGTGTTGGGGGAATAAGTAACCGTTCCATCTCCATTCACGACCGCCGTACCGTTAGTTGGTTGTTGTAAAATAGTAGGGCTTAATGGTCGGTCACAAGGTTCGGTATCGTTCACTAAAATAGGAACAGCTACAGGGGTATTAACCGTTGTTGTCTGGGTATCATCATTAGCTGTTGGGGTAATACAGCCTACATTAACCTGGGCATAAACGGTATCGCAAATACCTTCTGGCACACAACCAATAATATTCACCGTATCTAAACCAACAAAACCGGGTAGTGGGGTATATCTCAAACACAAATTTTCTAGTAGGTTAATGCTGCAATTAAAAGTGGTATGTGCTGATGTAATTTCTATATCATTTCTACCTTGAAAACTACAAAATTCAACACAAATTTCCACAGGCATAAAAGGGTCTGTACAATAATTGTAATCACTGTCATTACAAGACTGTGTTACATTCACCGTCACCCTTGCCTGATCGCATTGGTTTGTTGGATCACAAACAGTATAGGTAAACTGGTCTGTGCCCGTAAAGTTAGGGTTAGGGGTATACACAATTTGCCCTGTTGCTGCATCCACAACAATTGTCCCATTGGCTGGTGGGGTCGTGGTGGTAATGGTTAATACATCACCATCGGGATCGGTATCGTTGTTGCGGACTGGAATCGTTACAGGCGTACTTGGTAGGGTTTGCGAATTATCGTCATTGGCTACTGGGGGGGCAGTGCCACAAGCGGGGTCAATGGTAATGAAGGCAGAGCTTGTTTCGCAATTTCCCATAGCATCACAAGCCTGAAAGCTAATGTTGTCAACGCCTGCAAAAGCAGCATCAGGAATATATTGAAAGCAATTGTTGACAGGTGGGTCCACAGTTCCTTGTTGGGCATTTCCTGTTAATTGAACAATTGCATTGGTATTAATGTCGCAAAAAGTAGGGCATATTTGAAGGGGGTTAAATGGCCCTGTACAATCAGTAATATCAGTATTACAAGGGGCTTCGCCTGCCAAAATATTGATAATAACAGCAGCCGTAGCACAGCTATCACAACTAGGTGTACAAGACGTATAACGCAGCGAATCCAAACCTGTATAACCCGAATTAGGGGTATAGCTAACTTGTGTACTATTAATAATGGCAGAATTACCATTGGAGGGGTTTCTCGCAATATTTTCAATACTTAAATCACCTCCACAATTCGGAATATCATTATCAATCACATCTATAATAATGCCTTGCGTTCCATTCGGATTATTGCTCGTATTGCCATTAATAATAACAGAACTACTGGAAATCACCACATTATCCGTATTCACCTCTGGCGCAATACAGCCAATATGCATATAAACAATAGAAGTACTACATGCAATAGGCTGTCCATCATCGCACACTTTCACAAAAATAGTATCCGTACCAAAAAATCCGGGTAGTGGCGTATATCTATAACAAGTATCGTCTAAAGCAACTAAACTACAGTTAAAAGTCGTGCTGGTTTCCTCATGATCAATAAAAGTCGCATCGCCATCAGGGTCTATATAACGATGGCAAATAACAGTGGGAGTCATAGGTTCGGTGCAAGCGCGTATCGTATCAATTAATGGAGGATTGTTTTGAGCACTTGCCTCATTTGTGGTGCCTAAAGAAACAATAAAACATAGTATAAATATAGCTAAAGTAATATATTGATGCCTAAAAAGGGTATTTTGAATAGTGATAGGGGTATGTTGCTTTTCCATAACAAGCACATTTTATATGTTTTAATTTATTATAAATGCTTTTGATTTTGAGAACTAAAAAGCTAGTTGGTGGTTTGTGTTGTTATTTAGTCAAATATCAGACCAAAAAAAAAGCAACTTGCATAAAACTTGCTCTAAAGGTGTGTTTTTTTTTATTTCTTAATGCAGAAAAACAATAGTTAACTACTTAATTGTCAATATTTTATAGAAGTAATTGAATGAATGGATAATAGAAGAAATAGTAAGCAAAAAAATAAAGCATTCATAAAAGAACAACATGGAAAGGTGTACTAAAAAGGTAATTTGTTACAGTGTTTTCTAAAAAAATAGATTTACTTTTTAAAACAAAAAACTTTCTTTTTTTAGAAAAAATAACACAATACACAATTAATCATTGATATTCAATATTTTATGATTATTTAAAAAAACAATAACTATTCTAACAAAATAAAAAAAGCAATTTCTTTTCATTAATATCAAAAAACAATAACTATTCCAAATATTTATTTCACATTGTCCTTTATAAGACAAAAGAAATAAATAAAAATAAATCATGCATATTATTTACAAATACATAATTGATTAGAAAAATCATTTAAAAGGGCTAGAAAAATTGTAGATAAATGAGAAAAGTAGATTGGAATGGGTAGGGTAAAAATGACTTTTAAAATTTGGGTGCTTATAGCATTTGACTTGATTTCGTTTTCGAAGCTAAAAACTTTTTCAAAAACAAATTTTCATTAAAAAACAAAAATTCTAAGTAAGTACCTGAGCGTAAATAAATGTCATTTCTGTTTAGGTACTTAATACAGTGGTGGACTAAACTAAATGAGTGTGTCAAGGATTTAGGGAATAACAATCTGACCACATGCATGTGGTCAGATACTTTTCCAAAAAAAAAATATCTTTTTTTTACTGGCGTTGAAGAGCGACCTTGAAAGTTTTTGCGTTAAGAAAATTGAAATGAAACTCGTTAAGAAATATCCGCAGTGATACGGATTTTAAGAACCTACTAAATTTCATTCAAGTTGTAAATTGTTGATTATCAGGTGTTTATTTTAATTAAAAAAGGAGTGTCACCTTAGGAGATTTTAGGGTTTGATTCCAATTTTTAGCGAAAAAGTTTCACCGTCTTGATTTTTTTCTTTCTTTTTTTATCAAGAAAAAAAGGAAAAAAACGTAGGTAAAGCAACACTTTGTAAGATTAAAGTAAACAGCTATTATATGAAATCCCTCTTTTTTTGACACACTCAAACTAAATAGCAATTGGAAATTGGCGTTTTCATAAATGATTGATAATAAATTAATTATCTCAAGTCTCCTGTCTCCAATCTTATGTCTAAGCCTTAACCTTACAACTTTGGTACCTTGAAACTTTCTAAGAGGCTGTCTTGATTTTGTTTTTGAAGCTGAAAATGATGTATTTTGTTCCCAAATGTAGCATTTTTTGAGGTGCATAGCGGAGCTACGTGCCGATAAAAAGGCGAAATTTGGGGGCAAAATACACATTTTTTAAGCCAAAGGATGAAATCAAGACAGCCTCTAAGCTGTCAGAAAGCTCACTTCCTAGTCAAGATACTTGCAAAAATCAGTCCAATTGAAGGCAACCATATCCAGATAAATTCAGATTTTACCACTTTCCACCCCCAAGAGCTAAAGAACTGACTGATACTCAAGGGAGAAACTTTAATGGGGCGGAAATCAAAAAAATGGCGAGTATTGTCGAAGGGAGCAAAAAAGGCAATACCCATCCCACCGCTTGTCATGGCATCCAATAAGGCATGTGAAAAAGTGACGGCTGTAAAAAACAGCGCATAAGTCAAACCTTTACCAGAAAAAAGTTTTGTCGGTTGATACGCTATATAAGTCACCAAAAAACCGAGGAGTACAGAAAAGGTGAGCGAATGAGTAAATCCCCGATGCCCAAAAGGATGCTCATAGGGCACCCCCAATTTAAAGCCCAACACATCAGCATCGGGAATTGCAGCGCAAAAAGCCGCCAACAGCAACAACTTCATCGCTGGACGACCGCGCTCAAATAAACTGCCCATTGCAGCAGCAGCTATGGCATGGGAAAAAAAAGACGGCATGAATTAGATTTCAGATATGTGATTTCGGATTTATTATATAAGGCTATTTAGATATTTAGCCTTTTGGATTTTTAGCTGTTAGAAATGAGCTATTAGAGATCAGAAATTAGCAGAATTTACAAAGTCCGAAAAAGAAGCGCAGGCAGGTCAAAAATCGGTAGCAAAGCGCAGGCCTGAAGCGCAAGAACGATATTTTTGACAAGCGTTTTTGCTTACTTTTTGGGCGAATGCAAAAAGTAAGTCGCCGAAGGCAATCATGG
>JAHDHV010000234.1 GCA_020631155.1 Bacteroidota bacterium
ACTTCCTCAAAGGTATTGTATAAAGGAACAGGAGCTACCCGAATGACATTGGGTTTGCGCCAATCGGCAATCACTCCGTTTTCGGTTAAATAGTCAAATAATTGCCGTCCGTTTTCTCCTTTGGTGAGTATAGAGAGTTGACAACCACGTTGTTGCACATCGCTGGGTGTGATGATGTTGAATAGTTCTTGTCCTGATTTTTGATTGAGCTCGTATAGTAAAAATTCTAGATAGCCCGTTAATTGTTCGCTTTTTTGGCGGAGGGCAGTCATACCTACTTGTTCAAAAATTTCTAAAGCTGCTTTATGGGCGGCCATCGGTAGGATTTGGGCATTGCTAATTTGCCAACCTGCTGCCCCCTCTTGAGGGAAAAAAACATCAGGCATTTCAAAACGCGTTTTTTCATCATTGCCCCACCAGCCCGCCATCCGCGGCAAGTCGGGATTATTGCCATGTCGCTTATGTACAAATGCGCCGCTAGTGCCGCCCGGCCCCGAATTGAGGTATTTGTAAGAACACCAAACCGCGAAATCTACATCCCAATCATGTAATTCCAAAGGCACATTGCCTGCTGCATGAGCCAAATCAAAACCTGCCAAAGCTCCTACTTGATGCGCTGCTGTGGTAATCGCCTGTAAATCAAAGAATTGCCCTGTATAGTAATTCACTCCACCAAAAACAACTAAAGCCAATTCCTCGCCCAATTCTGCAATTTTCGCCGTAATATCTTCCGTCCGCAAGCACTCCTCCCCCACTCTAGGCTGTAAACCAACAACTGCATCCGCGGCATCATAGCCATGCCATTTAGCCTGACTGTCCACCGCATATTTATCAGAAGGAAAGGCTGGAGACTCTATCAAAATTTTATAGCGACTTTTTGTAGGACGGTAAAAACTCACCATCATTAAATGCAAATTAACCGTCAGACTATTCATCACAACAACCTCGCTCGACAGTGCACCAACTAAATTTGCGGAGGCTTGGGTCAAAAAATGATGATAAGAATACCAAGCGTTTTTACCCTTAAAATGCCCTTCCACGCCAAGCTGCTGCCAATCCTGTAATTCCTGTTCGATATGCGCTCGCACCGATTTGGGTTGCGCGCCGAGTGAGTTGCCACAAAAATAAATGGCGGTTTGCTCCTGTCCGTTTACTTCGACTTTGGGCAGGTGAAATAATTGACGGTATTCCTTCAGTGGGTCATTTTGATCCAGTTGTTGGGCAAAAGTTAGGTGGTTTTGGTAGTCCATTTGGCAAAGGTAGGGAAATTTTTTGGAGTAGATACACATAAGATATAAGACATGAGATTTAAGATAGTTAATTTACTATCAAGTATTTATATCCAACTCAATCTTTGTTTCGTTTTTTTACATTTAATATTAAATAAAGCAACTTGCACAGCCTTCTTGTTCAGATATTTTTTTAGTTTTGACAAATAAAAGTTATACTCTGTCTTTACTATAAAATATTTATTTTTTTAAAAAAAATTATGGAACAAATTCCTTTTAAAGTATCAGCAAGAACAGAGCAATATGATTAACTTCACCTCTTAAAAAGTAAAAATAATATGTCTAAATATTCAGTTTTATTTATTAACGGAGAAACAGAACAAATATTTAAGTTTGAACACTATAACAAAGATTTTGATGATCTTGAGTTTATAGTTAAAGAACCACCCCGTAATATTTCAAATTTAATTAAATATATTGTTGCATCTGATATTGCGGCAGTAATTAGTGACTTTAATTTATGTGAAAATAATTCTAATGTTTCTTATTATGGTAATGATGTCATTTATGAGTTGTTAAAGGTGAAACCTAATTTTCCTGTCTTTATAGTTACCAACTATGAAGCAGAAGCACTAGATAGTGTAGAAAGTGTTCACTATGTTTATGATAAACAATTAATGAATAAGAAAGATCACAGGTTTATAAAATTAGTAAAAAAAGAAATTGATAAATATCAACATAGAATAAAACAAGCTCAAAAAGAATTTTCTCAACTGAAATTAAAAAGTTTGGAGCAAGTCTTAACTATTTCGGAAAAGAAAAGACTATTGGATTTAGATAATTTTTTAGAAAAATCCATTAATCAAAAAACAGCTATACCTGAGCAAATGAAAGGTGAATATGTTAACAAACTAAGTGAAGTATTAAAGAAAACAGATGAATTAATTGAAAAATTAACTCAGCAACATAAAAATCTATCTTAATAGACTTTATGTTTTCTGCCATAGAAAACTTCTAGCTTTACTTTAAAATAAGCTTGTCTTTTTAAAGTTTTTGATAATGTGGAATCAAATGAATATGCGTATGAGAAATGGACTGTTTAGGACTTTTACCTACATTAATGTTGATATTAAAACTGTTTATTGGATGTTGTTTTTGTAATAATTTTTGAACTCGATTGACCATAAACCAACAAGCTTTTTGCTCTTTAAAAGTAAGATCAAAATAGTTGATTTTGTGGCGTTTAGGAATAATTAATGCGTGGAATTGGTTGGTAGGAGTTGGGTGTAAAATAGCGAAAGCCGTTGCTGTTTCTGTTAAAATTTTTGTTTCTTTTGATAAATTGCAAAATGGGCAATCTGTATTTTGGGCGGTAACTTGATTGTAGTGTTGGTATTCGTAAATTTCACAATGTTTGGCTTTTAAAATGCTTTTATAAGGCAATTTTACAGTGCATTGATACACTTGAACTTTGTGTTTGTAGTGGAGCCTAAAACCATCTTTTTGAATGTCTCGCCTTACTGTAAAATAGGCTTTTCCAGTCGGTTTTAACAATTCTGAAACCGCCATCAATACAGTTGCTTGTTCTTCTGGAAGCAATACATTTAAAACATAATTACAGATAATGGTATCAAATTGCTCTTTTGGATAGTTGGGAAAATAGTGAGGATCATAAGCCGTAATGTTATATCTTTTTTTCCTTAAAAAATCAACATCTACTCCCAAACCACAACCAAAGTCTAAAATTTTGCCTTTTAGCAAAGCTCGACTATGTAGCGTTTTAGTTGGAAAAGAAGGATATTTACGTTGTTTAACTGTTAAATGAGCATTTTTGTTATTTTTTGATTGTATCAACATGTGCTATAAGGGTTTGTAGACCCAATTGCTAGGAAACCCTAAGTTAGAGGCAATTTGGATCATGGGGGAAATATGTTGTTGCAATTTGGTTTGAAAAGTGGATTTGGAGAAATCGGCAATTTGCTTGCTATCTTCTTTAAAAAGAATGGTGTAATCCTCTAATAAAAATAACTTTCCTTTTTTAAAATTTAACTGAAAAGCGTCAAATTGTAAAGTTGAAAAGCGATCAAAATAACTATCTAAATTAGGCAAATGATCACTTTTTGAGGAATTTACATATTTAGGCGTTGGTACTAAGTTCCAAAGCTGGTCATGGGTGACAAAACTCCAGGGCAAAAAATGGTCAATACTAAACGATTTGTCAAGTGTTTGATTGGAGTAAATACAGTTTACTTGTGGTTTTTCTTGTAAATAATTTTTCCAAAACTCTTTGGCATTGCTTAACTTTCGCTCTTTAGGCTCAAATAATTTATCCGCTATATTTGGAACATTGGGATTGTTTTTTTGCAAATGTTTAACCAAATGCCACAAACAAAAGCCTTCTAAAATAGTGATGTGTTTTTGTAAATAGGCAAGCCAAAACGCTTGTATTTCAATTGTTTGTTTGGAAAAACGGTACAAACTTGGCCTTTCAGTATGAAAATGTTTTTGAGCAAAGTCAGCAATTAGCCCATTTTTAAGTCCATCTTTTTTACCTCTTAATTCATTCGCAAACCAAGGGCTTAGAAAACGATAAGGTACATAAGTGAGTATGCTTTTGACTACTTTTTCAACCTCTTTTTCACTTAATTGAGCTTGAATCAATGGAATTAAAGCCTGTTTTTTGGTATTAGATTGGATGTTTAAAAGCGTTTTTAAATTAGCTACAACATTGGCTAATTGATCTTGTTTGCCAAATGAAAGGCGATAATAATTGATTGGATACCAGACATTTGAAATCATCAAAACAGCTATTTCCTGCATATTAATGACACTATTGGAAGGTCTGCTTTTTAGGATTTGTAAAATGGATAAAAACCAGTAAAATTTATAGGAATTGGTAACTCTACTGCTTTTGAAGACACCAGCAAGATGTTGAATGGGTAAAGGGTATGATTCAGGTAATTGCATTTTATAAATCTTTCAAATTAGCTAGGTCTTGTCGAATGTTTTCTATATCATATTGCACATAAGAATAGTATTTTTTTATCGCCTAAATAAGTGCCCCTTTTTCAATTACCATTTTCATTGCTTCGTCAATATTTATTTCAGAACCATCATTAACAATACTTTTCAAAACCCTCACTAAAACCGCTTGATTAACCACTCTATCTTTACCCAAAACTGCTTTGATTTCTTGTTCAAGAGCGTTGACTTCCTTATTTTTTTGTTTTGATAAGCGTAGTTGATGCGATTGAGTGCCTTTATCAAGGCTTGTAATGTCAAATTTAAGAATTTCTTCTTTTTCTTCGTCAAAATCAACTTGATGAAGTTCACATAAATTATCTAATTCTCGAAAAGTTGTCGATAGTTTTTCATACAAAACACTCTCCTCTTTTTCGTTGCTCACTTGATCAAGACCTTTGCGAAGGAGCACAGAAGCTAAAGAGTTCCACCAAGCCGCCCTATCTTCTAGGGGAGCAGTAATCCGACTAAAAAACATTTTTTGATGTGATAATAACAAATGTTTTTTAATGTGTTGGTAGCGTTTAGCTAATTCTCGCTTGTAAGTTTTAAAGTCCTTACCTATATAACCAATATCTTTTAAAAAGTAAACTTCTACTCGATTTAAAAACTCATCATAGGCGGTTCTTAGTTCCCTAATCGCATCTTGTATTTGGTCTATATATACATTTAAAGCGGTTTCATCCTCTTTTAATTTGTTAATATTGTGAAACTTTAAGGCTTTAGGAAAATCTTCAAAAAAGGTTGTTTCAGGGTCTTTTGCCTTTTTGATGGCCTCTCTAAATCTTATGGTATGGTCTTGTAAACGTGTTGTTTGTTGGGTATAAACTGGAAGTTCTTTATAAAAGGTTAGGAATGGTTTGATCAAACCAATGAAATCTTTTTCAATAGGATTTTCAGTGGTCGTTTGATTGAGTAGTTCCCGATATTTATTGAATAAATCTAACCGAACTCCAGCTACATTAAAGGTTTTAATTTGGAACTCATCTAGGCTCCAATAAATTACCTCTAGTTCATCGGCTGTTAGATTTGGAATGTATATATTTTTTTTAAAAAGTGCATAGTCGTTGCGTTTGATAAATAGATAGGTTGGTATCCAAAAATCAACGACAACTTTTTTTAGTTTAAGTGGCTTGTTTAATAAAATTGTTTTGAACTCAGTAAGTTTTCGGCGGTTGATTTTGGCACTTTCTAAAAATTGTTCGCTAATATTCCATAATTGTTGAAAAGAAACATCTGTAGGTGCTCCTAAAGTATAGCTAATGGCAGTTTCTTGTTGATGAATACCTGTTCGTTTGAGTAGGCTTAGGTAAATTGCTTTTTCAGCAGGAAATAAATTGTCATCAAAGCCAATATTTTCTTTATTCCAGTTTTGTAACAGCCTTTTAAAAAACTTTTTCCGAGCTGATGATACAGCTCCCGATATATGATGCCGATTCATTAATTCATTTCGGAAGGTAGGCGTTGCCGAATAGACATCATTACAAACAACGGAAAGGTATTTATTCAATTTCGTTTGACTGTCAATTGTGATTGAAGCACCTTTGTAAATCCATTGAACATATTGATTATCAAAGAGTTTGTTCAACACAAAATCGTTCAATTGACTGATTTCATGAGCACGTAAATTTCTAAGCTCTTGATAGGCAATTTTATCGTCTTGTATCTCTTGTTTTTCTAATAAAAAATCAATTTTGGCAATTTCAAATAAGGTTTGTTTGATGTCTCCAACATTTTTGAAATAGGCATACAATAAGGCATCTTCTATTGTTTGGGTCTCTTGCAGTATTTTGTCAAAATTTAATTTTTCTGAAAAAATAAGGTTGATATAACCATCAATTTGGTCTTTTGGTTGCTTGTTGATGGGTTTTTCAGACAATTCAAATGCAAAAAAACGAGGGGTACCTTTATGATATTGTACAGCTTTAGCTGGTAGATAAGGTAGGTTAAAATACCTTTTTAAGCGAGTAGAGACATGTATGATTTTGTCTATTTTGCTTGCTGCTCTTAGTAGCTCCGCCTCAATGTCAATATCTGTTCCCTCAAAGAGTACGTATTGATTTTTATATTCTTTATAGCGAATAATTTTTTTGCTTTCCAACAATTTTACAATGATGTCAACATCCTCTAGCCCTAAACTATATTTTCCATATTTTTTAAAAAAAGAAATATCTAATTTAGCAGCATCAGAGGCAAAAATATTGAGTAATCCAATGGTTTTGATTAGCTTGATAGCTGCTGACATAAACTCTTTAGGCAGGCTGCCTTCTACTCTTTCTATAGAAATTTGAATGGCTCGCCATTGTGCATAATGGGGATTGTGTTTGGTTGTAATATAGGAATAGTAGTTGTGGGCTAAATAATCGTAGACACAACTAAGGTTATAATATGGATTTGTTGTTGTGTCATAATTTTTGAGGCTGTAAGCGTCATTGCTGTTTAGAAAAGTAAAGAGCGAGCGTTTATTTTGCCCATAATTTTGCAAAGCTAATGCTAAAACAGACGCAGCGAGTAGGTCAAAAGGAAAAAGTTGTTGAATGACATCCATTGAAATATGGCTATTCAAGGGAATGACATTGGCTTTTTCAAGTGTATTGTATAATGCTTTTAGATTTTTAGGTTTTTGATTAGATTTTACATTTGCTGGTATCTGTTTAGCAGCTAACAAAAGCAGTTGTTCAACAGGTTCATTAAAGGTCAATTCCTTTAATCGTCCTTGTACTTTTACCCATTCATTTTGTTGTTGTTGGGAGAGGTCTCTAGCATAGGTAGTAAAATTTTGATGTAGGGTTGTCAATAAAATGATGTTGTTGTTTTCATCATTGACAAACTCTGCTAATTGTTGGATAAAGTAAAGCTCTTTTTCGGGACTATTTTTAGCTGCATATTCTAAATGTTTTCCAAATTCATCAATAATTATGAATAAAATTTGTTGTTTGTCCGTATTGATTTGTTGATGGTGCTCTGTTAAGGCTTGTAGGATTTTTTTTACGGAAATTTTTCCTGTTATGCCTAATTTTTCTGCTAGTACTTTTATAAGAGAGCTATAGGAGCCAATAATATTGACAAAATTGAACTGTTTGATGCCGTTGAACTGTCCATTCAATTGCCCAAAATAAGGTTCTTCTCCTTTTAATGTTTTGGCAAGGGCAAGCAAAAACGTAGATTTTCCAGTGCCATAAGAGCCAATAATATTAAAGGAGTGTATGCCTGTTTTATAGTCGTTAATCAGTTGATTAAATACATTTTGTGCATTAACTGTTGTAATGTAATTCAACTGTTTGTCAACATCTCGAACAATATTGATGGATGGAGAAAAGTTATGCATTATAGTATTTTAAAAATAAGTAATTGAGCTACAGGTTTGATTTACTCTCCTGCCTGTTTTAAGACCAATTGATACAATGAGTCATCAATCCAAAATCCAGCTTGATTTTTTAAATGATCAATTAATGGCTTAACTAATTGAATATTTCCTTTTTGCTTGGCTTTCAGCAATATACCTAATGTGCCTGTAACATTCAAGCCTAATGTTTTAGCCACATTTCTACCTTGTAATTCATCTATAAGAAGATATTGAGCTTTTAGATTTAATGCTAAAGTAATAGCTTCTGTTTCCCCCTTATCTAAATTCCAGTTATTGATAACTTTAACACTTTTTACATTTATCCAGTGTTGATTGGATTGAATAATGTGTTGAATTGGGAGTTTTTTTAGTGCTAATAGTTCATCATAAACAGCTTGTGGAATAATAACTGTTTTAAAAATATCTTCTAATAAAGGTAAACAACCTATTTGTATAAAATTGCTTAGTATACTTGTATCACTAATAACAATCATGTTTTATAAATCTTTCAAATTAGCCAAGTCTTGTCGAATGTCCTCTATATCATATTGAACTACAGATATTTTGCGCTCTGCCAAAATTTGTTGAAATTCAAACCATTGGAGATTAGCTATTTTACTAGCAGCTTTTAAACCAACGATTTTTTTCTCAAATAAAACGACTGCAATTTCTATAGCTAATTGTTGTTCTGATAAAGCAGCGTTTTGTAATACATAATCAGGAATAACTAAATTCATAGCATATTGTTTTTATAATATTCGTTTAAAATATCCCATTTATTAGGCTTAGATTTAAATTGTAGTTCTCTGATACCTGCATCGTCAGAGTACACCAAGAACGGAAATTTTTTGGTCATTTCCTCAATTTTATTAATTAATCCATCTGGAGTTAACACATATACTAAGCCAATACTGTTTGTATCATTTAATAAACTACTAAATGAAATAGATACAGTGTTTTCGTATTTTGGATTATTGAGGATAGAAAATAACAAAATATCAACAGATAAATTTCCGCGCTCTGCACTTTCTATTTTATACCATTTACTTTTATCTCCAATTCGCTCAATTTCCTTTAACAAATTTAATTCAATTAGGAGTGCTGAAAACGCTTCTTCAATATTAGGTTTATCCTCTGATTTTATGTTAGGACGTAAATAGTTTCTTACAAAAACACCTACATCTCTCTTGATAGTTCCTGCATTAGCTTCTGTATTATACTGTTCATAATAAACTCGATGTAGAAAATTATTTAAATGAGCTTTGGTAAACTCAATACGTTCTTTTCTAAATTGATTAAAAACTAGAGAATAGATAGAGGCACGTTGAGTTGTAACCAAAAAATAGTGAAGTAACCAAAGTGTATTTGTGTCTTCTAAATAAGGATCATAAGCTATTTCATTATCAAAAATTAGTTGAGCAAACTGACTTAATACTTCATTCTGTGTTTTCTTATTGTATTTTATCAAGCCAAAAGCACGCAACCAAAAACGAATAGAGGATACCATATTTTTACCAACACCTAAATCTATAACAGCAGTTTTTGAAGTAAAACTTTTACCAGCTTTAAAATAATCATAACCTTTTTTTAACCAAAAATGTCTACAATAAAAAGTATCATGACCACTAAATGATAGTTTGTTCATAATTATACAAATATAAGGTTTTTTTGCTAATTTTTATAGAATTTTCCTGTTTTTTTTAACTTTATGTCTCCCCCCTCAACCACCCTTCTATTAATTTTTGAAAAGCTGTTAGCAAAAGCTATTGCTGTTAGGTATTACTCTATTTTTTGAGTTATTCAACTT
>JAHDHV010000235.1 GCA_020631155.1 Bacteroidota bacterium
CTATTCGGTTTTTAAATTCCGTATCACTACGGATATTTCTTAACGCTGTTCATTCCATTTTCTTAACGCAAAAAATTTCAAGGTCGCTCTTTTACACGAACAAAAAAGTGATGTTTCATTTTTGGGAAAAGTGAATGTCTATTTAAACAGTATTTTGCCATTCCCTAAATTCTTGACACACTCAAATGATTCCGCCAGTGAGTAGTCGTGGCGATACGCTTTTTGGTACGCTTTGGGCTTCTTCTAATCCTGATTGTGTAAAGCTCACACCTTGGTTTATACCTGTTGAATTGGGTGATACCATTCAACTGACTGATACTAAAGGAGAGCGTTTTTTGTATAGAAGCATTGAGAATATTATTACACCTATCGGAACTTTTAGCGACAATATAATTTACAATAGTTTTAATTCTATTGAAATGATTATTCATGAAAGTGTGGGTGTTATTCAACTCAGCATGTATTTGCATTTTCCTGACGGGATAAGGAAAAGAAGACGTTGGACTTTAAAAGATTACCAACTTCATAATTGAGGTGAGGTGCCTGTTAAATCACATCGCTTTACTGTCATTTTTTTTTTTAAGTTCTAAGCACAAAAACAAAAGAAATATAGTTCAATCTAATTATTTAATTAAAATTATATAACTCACCAATATTTCTAAGCTCATTATAGCTGACAATACGCTTACATTTTTTATATTCTGTCCTATTTACACTTCCTCTATTTCATTTTGTCATTAAAATGTCTTAATTTCTTCTGAATTAATTATCAACAAAGTATTTATTGTTATAAAAAAAATCTCATCTTGCCTACTTGCCATCTTGTTTTTTCAAACAATTAAACAAAAAATATTTTTCTAAGCTTTTTATTATCAATAAAAATAGAAGAAATACATTTCAAAATACTTAAATAACAAAAAAAATCACTTTCTTTGAAACAAAAAAAAATGCTTTTCGTATGGCATTTACATAGGAACATTTTTTGTACCCCACTGACTAGCAAGCCGAATCATTTTAGGTAAAAACACCTACAAAAGCAAAAACCATGAACGTGAGCGTATTAAAAGTTGTGTTTGCTAGTTTATTTTGTTACACTATTTCGACATTCACCACTAACGCAAGCTCCTTTATTTTTAGTGATAAAGATGCATCCAGATACATTCAACAATTCAAAGACATAGCCATTCATCAAATGCATGAAACTAAAATTCCTGCAAGCATCAAATTGGCGCAAGGCATGTTTGAATCTAATTTTGGAAAAAGTAGACTAGCAAGAGAAGGAAATAATCATTTTGGCATTAAATGTCAGACAAGTTGGAAAGGGGCGCGCATTTATCATAATGATGATGCCCCGAATGAGTGTTTTAGAAAATACCCTCATGTACTAGACTCTTATAGAGATCATTCCCACATATTGACTACTCGCTCAAGATATAAAAAATTATTTAAATTAAATATTGCGGACTATAAAGGATGGGCGCGTGAGCTCAAAAAGGCGGGCTATGCCACAGACCCTAAGTATCCACAAAAGATTATTTATATTGTAGAAAAATACAAATTAAACCAATTTGATACAGCACAACAACAGGAATCAATATCTCCTAAGCAATTGATTGTAGAGCAACCTAAAAAGCCTACTACTACAACGGATAGTGATATTGTAGCAGTTGTTCCTTCTTCAACTATAAAGTCCCAAAAAATACAACAGCAACCATCGACAAATTTACCTATTGTACCCCAAAAACCTGCACCTTCTAATATAACAAAAATAGAAATTTCCAAGCCGTCCAAACCGTCTACCTCCTTAATTGTACCCACTCCACCGCCTAGTATAGCGCAAACCTCTCCCCAAACTCATGATCAAACAACAGCAGGTAGTATGGCTATTGGGCAAGTTCCTACACTTCCGTTGCCTTCTGCTCCTCAACCTCCATCGGCACAGTCGCAACCGAAAATTAATTTTGATGGCACACTGCCGGGACGACAGCAAACACAACATAGTTTAGCGCAAGCAGATGAAATGTTGCAGCAGTCTATTGGTATTTCTACGCAGCAGGTTCAACAAAAAAGAGCAGTAATTAAAACAATTCAAAAGCCGAAAATTGCTGGAAAAGAGAGTACAACAAAAGATGGAAAATATACCAAAGTGGAAACTTCTTCGGGTGGTGTTTTTTTCAAACCTAATCCCAAAACAACACCTAAAAAAGCGGCTTCCTTGCCTCCACAAAAAATTATGGCTGGTGAAAACGGTTTTTTACAAGACAGCAAATCAGCAACTCCAAACTCTACCAAAACCTTAAAACCAAATGATTTTGTTACTCCTGATTGGCGAGCAGGTAAGGACAAACCTAATTTTAATGGGCAACCGAATCAAAATACATTACAAAAAAATATGAGTAATGTAGAAACTTATCAAAATTTTAAACAAAAACCGCATCAAAAACAATATGCCAATCAATCTAAAGAAGATGAAAATGAGCAGTTACCTGATGTAGACATTACCAAAATTAATAAAATAAAGGCCGTTATTTATCCGATAGAGACCTCTATCCAAAGAGCTTCAATTGCCTTAAATACTCCTGTAAAAGAGCTACTTAAATATAATGATTTATATTCAAAAACTGCTTTGATTCCTGCTGGTACTCCCATTTATTTGGCTAATAAGAGCAATAAAGGACGTAGTGCAAAAGTACATTCTGTTAGAAAGGGGCAGACAATGTGGCTGATTGCTCAATTGTATGGAGTTAAATTGGAAAAATTACTGGGTCGCAATAAAATGAAAGCAGGACAAGAACCTATGGCGGGCGAAAGAATTTTGCTGAAAGGCAAAGCCAATTATCCACCTAAAATCAAACGCCCTAAGCGTAAACGAAATACGCAAAAGTATGAATATCATAGAGATAAAGGGAATCCGATTCATGCAAATTGGGCTACTGCTCCTCAACAAAAATCTAATCGAAAAACTCCTCAAATACATTCTGAAAAGTCGGTTGTTCAATCACTTTTGGAAAGTAGCAAAAAGCCTTCTCCCCCACCCTCTAGTTACAGGGCAGAGCCTGCTACTAAGGCTGATTTACAAGCAAGTACTAGGAGTTTTACGCCTTCTATGATAAAAAAACGATCTTCTATTTCTTCCGATAAATTAAAAAATTATCATGTTGTGGAAGCCGAAGAATCGCTTTTTTCTATTGCTCTAAAATATGATGTTAGTATTGATAATCTGGCAAAACGCAATGATATTCACTCTGGAAATGTTATAGAAGGACAGTTGTTGTATATTCCGAAATAGAAAAGACTTTTGGACTTTTCTGGAGTTTGGAAGGTTGCAAGGTTTTAAAGGTTTTAAAGGTTTTAAAGGTTTTCTAAAAAAAGAAATTTTATCTATTGAAAATACAAATTACATTAAAAAAAAACACAAAATATATTTACACGGAAAAAGCATATCATTTTCCATTTTCATTTTTCCATTTTCAACTTAAAAGATAAACTCACCTTACCCTATTCCCTTGCTTATTGATATAAAACCAGCCCTCTTTTTGTTTTATCATGACTTGTGCATAGCCATTTTCAAAAGGTTTTACTTTAAAAAATTGCGGTTTGATGGCTAGTTCGCCTTTAGTATTCAAAAATCCCCATTTGCCTTCTGTAAAAACAGCCGCAAATCCTTCGCTAAATGATTTTAACAGTTTGTATTGTGTAGGAATCACCTGCCGACCACTATGGTCAATTGCACCATATAATTGCGTTTCGTGTTGTACTACTATGGCAAGGCTATCATTGAAGGGATGCACATAAAAGAACTGTGGTGAAATCACAATTCGCCCCGTTCCATCTACAAAACCCCAGCTTTTGCGGTTTTTTGTTGTCGATTGCTCCAATGTTTTAAAACTGTTCGCCTTGCCAAACAAACCTTTACCGCTTTTAAGCGCACCTTGAAATTCCGTTTTATTGTCCAACATTCCCCCCTGATCCATTGCCATTACTGGTGCCAATCCTTCTTTAAAGTCTTGAACCTCATCAAATTGTGGCTCAATCACTACTTTTCCACTTCTATTAACAAATCCCCACAATTTATCTATGCGAACCTTAGACAACTCCCCTTGGAATCCGCCAATTTCATCAAAACGAGCAGCTACCAGCGTCTGTCCATTATCACCAGCAATCCCCCATTTTCCTGTCTGTCGAACACGCAATAAGCCATTACTTAAGGCTTGAACATCATCAAATTGTGGATATGCAACAATTCGCCCTTTCTCATCAATCAATCCCCATTTTCCTTTGTCCTTAACCTTTGCAAAGCCATTTACAAAACCCTCAATATGTTGAAATTGTGGCGTTAAAATCACCTGTCCAGCGTTATTCAACAAACCCCACTTGCCATTTTCGTTCACCTGATATAAGCCATTGTTGGCAGGCAAAATTTGGGAGAATTTAGCAGGCACGAGCAATGTACCAGATTGTTTATCTACCAAGCCGACCTTTCCTCTACTGCGAACTTCCACCCAATTTCCATATGCTTTTCCAATATTATCAAACTGTGGTGGAGTTAACATTAGCCCATTAACACTTGCAAAACCCCATTTCCAATTATCTGCTTTAACTGCTACTAAATCATTGGAAATCAGTTGAATATCTCTATATTGTGGTTGAATTAATACATTTTTTTGTTGGTCAGCTAATCCCCACCTTCCGCTTTTGCGAATCCGAGCATAACCATCCTTAAAACGGTCTATCCAATCGAAAGGCTTAGAGGAAACGCCTATGGAAGAACGAGAAGTTGGTGTGTAACTGCGAGGAGCTGATGCCCCATAAGTGCGCGTTGTACGGCTGCCTGTTGTGGGTTGGGAGTAGGTGCGTGAGGAAACGCCATAAGTAGGTGTAGTTGTTGAACGGCTAGAGGAGTGAGTGCGATAAGTACGTTGTTGAGTGTTGGTAGGAACTTGTTGAGATTGATAGTAGCTGCTGTTTTTTTGCCAAGGAAAAGGGCCGCGAACTTGGGCAAATGCATTTAAACCATAAAAACAAGCTACTCCTAACAAAAGCAAGCACATTATTTTTTTCATCTGATATTTGGTATTTATTTTTGTTGGGAGCTTGTTTTGATTTTGTTTTTGAAGCTGAAAATGATGGATTTTGTTCCTAAATGTAGCGTTTTTTGAGGCGCATAGTGGTGCTACGTGCCGATAAAAAGGCGGAATTTAGGGGCAAAAGACACATTTTTTAAGCCAAAGGATGAAATCAAGACAAGCTCTGAAATTCATTTTGGCCAAAGTTAGAATAAAATAAAGGAATAGCGTTGAATCTAGGATAAGAATAAGAGGGAAATGTTGCATGTTTGGACATTTTTTCCATAAAAAAAGCAGCGCATCACTTCCTGAGAAACGATACGCTGCTAGGTGTAGCTGTATAAAAATGAGCAAGCGGTACAGGCTCATTTTAGTAGTAGTTAAGAGGGGTTCTCAATAGCACTTCAAAAAAAAATAAAATATAAACCTATCGTATAAACTTCTTTAAAAATATCTTGATGCTGATTATCCAAAAATTGGTCTTTTCTAGCAACCTCTTCTTCGGCGGCGGCGACGGCCATGACCTTTACCTCGTCCTCTGCCCTGGCAACCGGGAATACACACAGTAGTTATTGTAGTGCTGCCACCACTTGACATAGATGCAGGATCAGGGCTTAAACCCTCGGTTGTACCGTCAAAAGAAACAGGATCGGGACTCAGAAGTTCAGTTGGACCATCAGAAGAAAATGCCTCTGGACTTAAGCCTTCCACTGAATGAGAGGTACCGCCAAGTGTATTTTTTACTTGAGTTTCGCTTAATTTAGCACCCAAAAAATGCTCTAATAAGTTCTTCATGAGAATAAAAATTAGTTAGTTGATTGAAAATATATATCTCATTCTACCTTGTCGTGAAAACACTATGGTAATGTATTTATCAGCTTAGTAGTCAGTCAAGTTAATAATGTCGGCTTAGTTTTGAGTGGTTTTTGTTTCCTAGTAAGGCACAAAACACAGGCATAGCCAAAGCTACGGCGAGGCTTTGTAACGCAACTAGGGAGCAAAAAGCAATCGTCAATTTTATCTTGATAGACTACTTAGTAAAACTTTTTAAAAAAACAAGACTTTTCTATCATAGAAAATAAGTAGGCTGGGGTGGATGGCATGTAATTTTATCAATGGGAGCCACCTTGATGGCTAATCTTGAAAAATTAAACATGAAAAAATTATTGACTTGTTCGTTTAATGCAAACTTACAAAAAAATGACAATAATATGACATTTAATTTCAATACTTGACTACCTAAAATTTAACTATTTCCCGATTAAACATTATCATTACTTAAATTAAATTAAAATCTAACATATTTTATATAAATAAAATAAATTATTACATAAATTTATCAAAAACATTCATTTTTAATTGCTATTTAACATTTTCATACACTTAAAAATAAAATTATCTTTTTTTTGTCATCAAAATGATTTATTCATGCTCTTTTAATAAATCAGGGCGGCGTTTTTTTGTTCGGATAAAAGATTGTTCAGCTCGCCATTCGGCAATTTTTGGGGTATTTCCAGAGGTTAAAATATCGGGCACTTTCCAACCTTTATACTCGGCAGGTCGTGTATAAACAGGCGGCGCAATTAAGTTGTCTTGAAAGGAATCTTCCAAAGCAGAGGTTTCATTGTTCAACACACCGGGCAGCAATCGCCCAATGGAATCTACCAATACAGCAGCAGCCAACTCACCACCTGATAGCACATAATTTCCAATAGATATTTCTTTGGTAATCAAATGTTCACGCACTCTTTCATCTACTCCTTTATAATGTCCACACAGTAAAATAAGATTTTTTTGTAAAGACAAATAATTCGCTACTTTTTGGTTGAGCAACTCACCGTCAGGGCTAAGGTAAATCACCTCGTCATAGTCACGTTTTTCTTTCAACTCACTAATGCAGCGATCAATCGGCTCAATCATCATCACCATGCCTGCCCCACCACCATATTGATAATCGTCAACTTGTTTGTAATTATTTTTGGAATAGTTGCGTAAGTTGTGTAAAGCAATGGTTAACAGTCCTTTATCACTCGCTCGTTTCATAATGGAGTGACTAAAAGGACTTTCCAGCAGTTCAGGAACAACGGTAATGATGTCTATATGCATAGTTAAAATTATTGAATTAGTAAGTTGTTGAGACGCAAAATGTTGGGTATGTTTCATTTTCTTCCTAACACTTTGGTTGTGAGATTGCCTTTTAGCTATTTAGACTTTTGGCTATTTAGCTTTTAGAAATTAGAGATCAGAAATTGGAAATTAATGTTTGATTGTTAATTATTTATAAAAACTTTAACAGCTAAAGCCATTGTTACAAAACTCATTCAAAAAGAAACTAAAAAGCCAAAAAACGAATCACTAATCTACTAATCACGAATCCACGAGTTGTCAAAATAAGCAAAAACTGTTTGGTTGAAAAGCATAACATTTGAGACATACCAAATTTTGCGTCTTTTTTTTACGTTAAAAAAACCTCCAAATAGCCTTCTGGAAGGTTGACTGTAATTTTTTGCTGTACTTCATCAATTTCGTGAATATACTCCTCATTTAATGGCAATAATAATTCTTTTTTTTGACAAAAAAGTTGAGCTAGTTCATGTTCAGGCAGATAAAAAATATCTTCAATCGCACCTAAAATTTGTTGTTCATGGAGTGCAAATACTTGGAAACCAATGATGTAATCCCAAAAAGTTACTTCATCTTCATCAGGCAACTCATTGGTTTTAAATAAATTTTTGGGTAAAAAAAGTTCCCTAGCACGCAACTTTTGGGCAGTATCTTTATCGTCAACATCTTCAAACTTCAAAATAATGGGTTGGCTTTTCAAATTACTTTGTTCAATGAAATAAGGAATCATACTACCATCTACGTCAACAAAAAAATGCTCTGGCAATGTGCCATCATTTTCATACAAATAGTCTAAAAAGAAAGCCTCAAAAGAGACTTTTATTTCTCCTTTGAGGCCTTTTTCACGAACTACATAACCTACTTTTTGAAAATCACTCTGATTCATTCAAAAAAAGTTCGTTTTTTATTTATAAAAAAAATATTATTTCAGTTTAAGCAAAAGAAAGCAAACAACTACTTGCCATCAATATCAATATCGAGCTCATCCTCTAATTTTTCTGTTGCCTCTTCTACTACATTATCAATATTGAGTGCAGAGCTTTCTAAAATAGCATCAATTTCATCCACTACAGACCCCATAGAATCATCACCTAGCAAATCATCTAACTGCTGATCTACATTTTCGAGGGCTTGTTCTGTTGCTTCCTCAGCTTTTGCTACTGCCTCACTTGCTTGCTCTGTCGTTTCCTCTACTTTAGCTGCAACCTCTTCCTTCACAGGAGCAACTTCTGGTGCTGCTACCTTTACTTCCTCTTTTGCAGCAGGTTTCGCTTCTTCTTTCTTAGGTGCTTCCTTCTTTGCAACAGGCTTCGCTTCTTCTTTCTTAGGTGCTTCCTCTTTTGCAGCAGGTTTCGCTTCTTCTTTCTTAGGTGCTTCCTTCTTTGCAGCAGGCTTCGCTTCTTCTTTCTTAGGTGCTTCCTTCTTTGCAGCAGGTTTCGCTTCCTCAGTTGTCGTTTGAACTACTGGCGGTTCTAAAGTTAAAGTTTCTTTAGGTGGCTCATATAACTTCATGCTCACCTTGTTTTTTTTCCCTCTTTTTTCTTTCCACGCTTCAAATAAATCGTCTGCTTGTGCCTCACTTAATGCACCTTTCCGTACTCCCCTCATCAAATGTTTTTTGTACATCACTCCTGCAACCGACAAAATATTACGTACTGTATTGGTTGGTTGTGCGCCATTATGTAGCCATTCTAATGCTTTATCTACATTCACATCAATCAATGCAGGCTGCTTGGTTGGATCATACCACCCTATACGCTCGATGAATCGTCCGTCCCTAGGTGTACGGCCATCAGCCGCTACAATATGATAATAAGGTCTTTTTTTACGACCGTGCCTTTGTAACCTCAATTTAACAGGCATATTCTTGTCTCTATTTTAAATGATAAAAAGCCCACCAAAGCGGATAAACAGCTAGTGGGGTTTGCGAGCGCAAAGATATACTTTTATCTCCTGATTTACAATATTTTTGCCTTTGTTTTAATGAACACTTTTTAACTGTTTGTACTAACTGACCACAACACACAATAGTTTTTTTGTGTAGTTCGTTTTCAAATTAAACAATATATTGATTCAACCTACCTCATTTTCAGGGTATATTTCTTTTTTTTACTAGCACTTTGGTTGTGAGATTGCCTTTTAGCTATTTAGACTTTTGGATATTTAGCTTT
>JAHDHV010000236.1 GCA_020631155.1 Bacteroidota bacterium
TCATCTTTCATAGTAAAGTGTATTTCGCTTTTCCCTAAATTTCTGACACACTCAATTAATTAAGAGGGGGATTTGTAGAAATAAGAAGATGGATTTTAAAAATAAGATATTAGACTTACTTGGTGGCAACAGTAAATTTCTAATTAAGCTAATCCACCATTTTCAATTTTCAATTCTCCATTTTCAATTAAAAACACCTCTATTTTCCGCAAACCGTAAAATTTACGCCTTGTCCAAAAGTAGTGTTAAGTACCTGCCAATCTTTTCGTACCTTTGTCTCGCATATACAAGTATACCCTAAACTGTTGTTTAATAACTAATTGGTAAGTGCCAAGCACTATTTAATTGTGCATAATTTTGCGCTAAAGTATTAAAAATAAGTAGTTTAGTCTTTTACTATTGTAGCATTAATTTTGTCTAGGTACTTATGTTTCAAATATTGTACTTTTCCACCAAACAGTTTGTAGCTATGTTAACGACTCGTTGATTCGTGATTCGTAGCTCAGTGATTCGTGTTTAAACAAATTTATTGATAAAAATTATTTTTAATTGCGTTCTGTGACGACGGCTTTAGCCATTATAGATTCCATAAGAATTTAAAAATCAAAAGTTTATATCCATTAGGAGATTTAAAAGTAATTGCTCCTTCCTAGTTTTTGATCACTAATTTCTAAAGGCTAAAAAGCTAAAAGTCCAAATATCTAAATAGCAATTTTAGAAACAAAGTGTTAGGATGATAATGAAATATACCAATTAATTAGCAAATCTTAAATCTTACGTCTTGTGTCTCATATCTCATGTCTTACATCTAAGCACAAAACTAAACAATCGGAGGTAGAATCCACATGTGGTTAAAAATAGCACGCTTTATACTCAACAATCGCTTGGTACTACTCATTGCCATTACCGCCTTGGTATTATTGATGGCATTCATTGGCAAAGATGCGAAAATTGCTTACAGTTCAGCGAAAATTGTTCCAAGTGATCACCCTAAATTTATTGAACATCAGCAATTTAAAGAAAAGTTTGGGGAAGGTGGAAATATTTTTTTTATCGGCCTACAAACCGACCGTTTTTTCAATCTTGATTTTTTTAATGACTGGTACGAATTAGGTGAGCAATGCAAAAAAATAGAAGGGGTAGAGGCTGTTATTTCCCTAGCAACCGCCCCGATTATTGAGAAAGATACCGTCAATAAAAAATTTGATATGCCCCCTGCCATCACTGGCAAAATAGGCACACAACAAGAACTAGACAGCCTGAAAACCAAGCTATTAGCACTTCCTTTTTACGAAAATATTTTATACAAAAAAGAGGATAGTACCTTCCTGATGGCTTTGAATATCAACAACGATTTCATCAATTCGGAAAGGCGATTTGCCGTTTCGGAAGAAATTGTAGCAACAGCCGAAGGTTTTTCCCAAAAATACAACATTCCTTTACGCTACTCAGGGATGCCCTATATTCGAGCAGTCACCGCGAAGCGCGTCAATGCAGAATTAGAGTTATTCCTCATCCTTTCGATTATTGCGGCGGCTGTTTTGCTCCTTCTATTATTCCGCTCCTTCCAAGCCATGTTTTTCCCGATGCTGATTGTATTAGGTGGCATTGCCTTTACAATGGGAACAATTGTACTCCTTGGCTACGAAATTACCATGTTAATTGGGCTGATTCCGCCCGTTATTGTGGCGATTAGCGTACCCAATTGTGTGTATTTAATCAATCGTTATTATCGGGAAATGGAGAAGCATGGCAATAAAGAGCAAGCTTTGGAGCAAGTGATTCAGCGCATTGGTTATGTTATTTTTTATGCCAATCTCACAACGGCCATTGGTTTTTCGGTATTCAGCTTGATGCGAAGCGAATCCCTCCGTGAATTTGGCATTGTGGCAGGCATCAATATTGCGGTACTCTTTTTTACTTCTCTAGTCATCATTCCCGTTATATTGAGCTTTTTACCTGCTCCAAAAAGGAAACACAAGCATTTACAAAATAATATTTTCACTAAATTATTAGCTAAAATATTCCCTTTTGTAGCTGCCAACCGTTGGAAAGTAATCGGAATAAGCCTTGTTTTACTCTTATTGGCAATTGGTGGAATTATTCAGTTAGAAAGTAAGAGTTATATTTTTGATGATGTGTCTAAAAACTCCACGCATTATACCGATCTTAAATTTTTTGAAAGTAAATTTAATGGGGTAATTCCTTTTGATGTGATGGTGAATACGGGAAAAAAGAATGGCGCAACAAAGTCAAGTATTTTAAAAAGGGTAGAAAAAATTCAAGGTATTTTTACGAAAGACAGTCTCTTTGCTCGCCCAATGTCGCTGGTTGAGGGATTAAAATTTGCCAAACAAGCCTACTTCAGCGGATTGCCCAAATACTATGATTTGCCCAGTCAATACGATAAAAATTTCATTCTCAGCTATTTATCCAATACAAAAGGAGAGGGGACGGGTACGCTCGTCAACAGTTTTACCGATTCAACGAAACAAATCGTCCGCATCAGTACGCAAATGGCAGATGTTGGCACACACGAAATTCCTACCGTTTTAGACAGCATACAAAGCAAAGTTGCAGCTGTTATTGATACTTCAAGATATAAAGTGAGCTATACAGGTTCAACGATTATGGCTTATGTGGGTAACAAATTTCTAATCGAAGGATTAATACAGAGCGTTTTACTGGCTTTTGCCCTTATTGCATTAGTCATCGCCTTTATTTTTCGGCAACCCAAAATGTTGTTAATTGCCTTCATTCCCAACATCATTCCTTTAGCCTTCACCGCCGCCTTGATGGGCTATTCAGGCATCTACCTAAAACCTGCAACCGTCCTCATTTTCAGCGTTGCGCTAGGTATTTCCGTTGATTTCACCATTCATTTCCTCGCCAAGTATCGACAAGAACGCCTAAGCGGACGCAACAGCACAACCGCTATTCAAAAAGCCATCAACGAAACGGGTTTAAGCATGACTTATACGGCGATCATCCTATTTTTTGGCTTCATCATTTTTACCGCATCCAGTTTTCAAGGCACTTTTTATTTGGGCATCCTCACCTCCACAACGATTATCGTAGCCATTGTCGCCAATCTGGTATTATTGCCTTCTATTTTATTGGCTTTTGATGGGGGAGGAGAAGGTAGTGTTTAGGAGAGAATTTGATTTTTTTTGTGGGTTGGAAGATGGTAAAGTTATAAGGTTAGAAGGTTTTTTGTTTTGAACATGTGATTTGTTTTTTTGAAAAATAAGATAATTATGTGATTAATGACTTTGTATTAAAATGGGTACTCTCCACTTTCTAACAGCCAAACAGCCAAACAGCCAAACAGCCAAACAGCCAAACAGCCAAACAGCCAAACAGCTAAAGTGCTAAAAAGCCAAACAGCCAAACAGCCAAACAGCTAAAGTGCTAAAAAGCAATAATTGACAGATAAAACCGTAACTTTGCGCCCATCAATTTGTCAACAAAAAATCGGCATTTCCAGATTAATAAGTAAGTGGGTGGACAAAATTAAACAACAATTGGATTTGTCATAAATCATTAATATTTTTTATTATCTCAAGTCTCCTGTCTTAAATCTTATGTCTAAGTACCAATGGTTCAATACAATACTTTTCAGTTAAACAACGGCTTGCGAGTAGTCGTGCATGAAGACCCGACAACACCCTTGGCAGCCGTCAATATTTTATACGATGTCGGCTCGCGCGATGAGAAAGCCGATAAAACAGGCTTCGCTCATTTATTTGAACACCTCATGTTTGAGGGCTCGGTTAATATTCCCAATTTCGACACTGCTTTATATCGCGCAGGTGGCGAAAGCAACGCTTTTACAGGTAATGACATCACTAATTATTACGATGTAACTCCAGCCAATAATGTTGAAACAGTCTTTTGGCTAGAATCCGACCGAATGTTAGGTTTAGATTTTAATGAAAAATCCCTACGTTTGCAAAAAGACATTGTAAGTGAGGAATTTAAAGAAAGTTGCCTTAATCAACCTTATGGGGATGCATGGCATCAACTACGTGGATTAAGTTACCAACAACACCCCTATAAATGGCCAGTAATTGGAAAAGAACTTGCTCATATTCAAAAGATTACACTTGTCGATGTGCGGTCATTTTATAGGCAACACTACTGCCCAAATCGTGCGGTGATGGCAATTGCAGGTGGTGTAAAAACAGCAAATATTGAGCGACTAGCCAAAAAATGGTTCGGAGATATTAAGGCGGGGCAGTCTTATCAGCGTCAGTTACCTATGGAGCCTAAACAAAAGGAGTTTCGCAGCCTTACCGTTGAGGCGAAAGTCCCTTGTGATGCGATTTATATGGCTTTTCACACTTGTAGCCGCTACAGTTCCAAGCATTATACGACCGACTTGATGAATGAACTCCTGTCAGGCGGCCATTCGAGTCGCTTGTATCAGGCATTGGTGAAAGAACAAGCCCTTTTTAATAGTTTAGACACCTATTTAACGGGTAGTTTTGATGCTGGTTTGTTGATGGTTTATGGATTGTTGAATGATGGTGTTTCATTGGAACAGGCAGAGAACGCTATTTGGCAAGAGTTGGATAAGTTGAAAAATGGACATATTGATGCGCTGGAATTAGCAAAAACAAAAAATGCAGTGGAATCTGCTATTGCTTTTTCCGAAATAGATGCAGGTAGCAAAGCATTTAACCTCGCTTATTTTGAGCTAATGGGAGATGTTGAAGAAATCAATTCGGAAATTAGTAAATATTTACACATCACTATTGCAGAAATTCAAGAAGTGGCTAAACAGATTTTTTGTAAAACAAATTGCTCTGTAGTTTATTATAAGAAAAAAATAATATAAAAAAATGAATAAAATAAATATTGCTGCTTATCTATTTATTTTGAGCTTGCTTTGCTGTTTAATGGCTTGCCAAACAGAGCCAAAAAAAAAGACAAGTAATACACCGGCAACAGCACAAAAAGCCAATCAATCTACTGACGTAAAACCACCGAAATACGCGGGTGATACGGGTATAGATGATGGAGATTTGCAAACTTTAGGACCACTAAAATATTCAATTAGAAATGTCAATCACTCTTCTGATAAAGATATTTATACCATCACAATGTCTTATCCTATTTTTGAAGGGTATAAGGATGAAGAGGCACAAAACCGTTTGAATAAACTCATTTATCATTATATTGATCAAGAAGTGAGGAGTTTTAAAATTTATGCGATTCAAAATAATTCAAAAGGACGCAATGATTTACTAATAACATGTGAAGCAAAAAAATTTGGGCGTAATGAAAAAAAGATACGTCTCAATTTTATGACTGATGTGCTACATTCTGACAAAGACAAAGAGCGAAATCGAAAGCCCTATAATGTTGCTTTTAACTTAGAATCTGCCATGCCACAAGTCATTCAAGAAATGGAAATTCCCATCACTGCACAACCAACTATTCAAAGTAAAAGCAATGCTAAAAAATGATTATTGATTGTAGAGACAGTTCAGGAACAGACAGTTCATGAACTGTCCCAACACAACAGAAATAGACGTTTTACATTTATAAATCACTTACAACATCGTGAATAGAAAACAAGCACCCCCATTAGGTACTTTCCAGCATTTAAATGTACAACCGCCCACTCATTTTACCCTAGACAACAACATTCCTGTTTATGTTTTTCAGCGCGCTCATCCAGAGGTGTTGATGTTGAAATTGGTGTTTAAGGCAGGGCGGTGGTATGAGCCTGCAAAATTGGTGGCTCCTTTTACTAGCCGACTGATGAGTGAGGAAACAGCAAGTTATTCGGCGCAAGCATTGGCAGACAAGGTAGAATATTATGGCGCAACATTAAAAACAAGAGCCAATAACGATTTTTCGCATGTTACCATGCATTCCCTGAGCAAATACTTTTATCAATTATTGCCCATCATTAAAGAGGTATTGGTAGCAGCAACCTTCTCAGAACGGGAACTCAGTTTACTAATTAAAAATAGCAAGCAAAAATGGCTATTACAGCAACAGCAAAATGAATATCTAGCAGATACTTTGTTCAATGAATTAATATTTGGGAGTTCACATCCCTATGGATATCGAGTCATCGAATCGGATTATGAGCGAATGGAACGCTCTATGTTACAATCCTTTTACCAATCGCATTATGTAGCGAATAATTGTGTGGCAATTTATTTGGCAGGAGATGTGAAAGAGGTGCATTTTCAACAATTAAATCAATATATAGGCGGAATGGATTGGATGGGCAATCATAAGTTGTCGGAACAAACACACCCTTTAGCTCCCCTAGAACAAACCACACATTTTACTTCTAAACAAGAGGCAGTACAATCGGCGATTCGCATCGGTGGGCGCATCATCAATAAAACGCATCCAGATTATGCAGCTTGTTTTGTGCTGAACGCCTTGTTAGGAGGCTACTTCGGTTCTCGTTTAATGCAAAATCTTCGGGAAGATAAAGGTTATACTTATGGTATTTATTCGTCTGTTATTTCAATGATTCATAGCGGCTACTGGTTCATTAGTGCGGAGGTTGCTAAGGAAACATGCGAGCAAGCTATTCAAGAAATATTTATAGAAATTGAGCGTTTAAAAAGCGAATTAGTCTCATTAGACGAACTGCAACTAGTTAGAAATTACTTATTAGGCAATTTATTGTCAATTATTGATGGACCGTTTAACTTGGCATCTACTTTGCAAGCTATTTATCTGTATAAGCTTGACCATTCATTTTTCCAACAACTAACGGAAACCATCAAAACTATTACACCACAACAAATTCAACAAACAGCACAAAAATATCTGAACACCAATGAATTAGTGCAGGTTGTGGTGGGCTAATTATTTAATTACGAATTACGAATTACGAATTACGAATTACAAATCACGAATTACAAATTACAAATCACGAATCACGAATCACGAATTACAAATTACGAATCACAAATTACGAATCACAAATCACAAATCACAAATCACGAAAACATGTTACTTTTTTTAAAAAAACAAAAATCTATTCGCTAAAGTCCAAAAATCTAAACTCTAACATCTGATCTCTAACCTCTAAATACATGAAGAAAACATTTGTCAAACATAATAAGCCTAGTACTTTTTTCACTTTTTTGTTTCTTAGTTTGTTTTGTGTTTTAAATACGCAAACAAGTTATGCACAAATGCAGCCACCTTTATTAGATTGTGTAAATCGGGCAGAAGATGGCAGTGGTGTAGTGGAATTAACATGGCGACAAAACCCAACTAGTGGCTGTGGTACTTCTCATGAAGGATATTTTATCTTTGTAGCTGACGACCTACAAGGGCCTTACACCTTAATAGATAGTGTAAGTTCAGCTATAGTTTCA
Organism: Bacteroidota bacterium; assembly: GCA_020631155.1. GTDB lineage: Bacteria > Bacteroidota > Bacteroidia > Chitinophagales > UBA2359 > JAHDHV01. Next base: position 7,362 of record JAHDHV010000236.1, read on the forward strand.
CAATTTACCTACACAGATAATAATGCCAGTACCCAAGCTAATAATTTATTTTACTTCATTCGGGAAAGATGTGCAGGAATTTTCTCTACAACTTCCGACACCTTAGACACTGCACTACCCATTCCACCTGTAATCAGTTCTGTTACTGTGGGCAACGACAGCATCAATCAGTTGAGTTGGTTGCCTAGCCCATCGCCCGAAGCAGGAGGCTACATTATTTTTAAAGCCAATCTCAACGGCGGTTTTGAAGAATACGATACCATTCTAGCCCCTAATATCAGCCTGTATATTGATAGCATGGCAAATGCAGGAGAACGTCCCGAAGCTTATAAAATAGCCACCTTTGATCAGTGTACAGGCGAGGTAGGCCCTGATAACGATAATCCGCATCAAACAATTTTTCTAAATGCGAATGTAGATGATTGCAACAAAAGGGTAAACCTAAGCTGGACACGCTACTTAGGCTGGACAGACGGCGTGAAAGAATATTATTTATTGTCGGAAGTGGAAGGAAATACACCCGTTGATACGATTCCGGGCAATGAAAACACAGCTATTTATAACCTGCCCGAAGGAGAAAGTGCAACTTGTCTAAGAGTATTTGCGCTTCGCAATAATAACATTGAAAACTCCAATTCCAATGCTGTTTGTGTGGATTTAGATAGTAAAAATACACTGGACTATATTTGTTTAACTAGTGTAAGTGTCAATCCCAACAATGATGTACAAATTTCTTGGAATATGGATAGCATCAATAGAGCAACTTCCATTAAAATTTTTAGGGCAGTAGCTGATAGCAATAACTTGCAATGGCTGGAAACCTTACCCGAAAGTACGAACTTTACGGGAACAATGAGTTTTATGGATAATGATTCTGATCCAACTCGCAATACCTTGTATTATAGCGTATTACATGAAGATGAGTGTGGACGTTCACTGCGTACTGAAATCGGCAGCACCATTTTACTAAATGGTCGCGAGCAATTTGAGTTGGGAAATGTGCTGGATTGGTCGCCATTTACTTTGAACAATGCCATACTACAAAACTATGTTATTTACCGACAAGACGGAACAGGTGCCGAATTTTTACCCGTTGGCACAGTAGACCCTGATGTATTGACCTTCAATGATTCGGACTTGGCCATAGGTGCGAGTAGTTTTTGTTATCGAATAGAAGCTAAATATGTTGCCGAGTGCGACAATGGTGACAGCGAAGTACAAAGCAGCTATTCCAACAACTATTGTATTCAGCAGTCTTCTCGTTTGTATGTACCCAATGCTTTCGCCCCGAATAGCGGCAGTGATGTCAACCGCTTGTTTAAGCCCATCATTGTGTATCCCAATGCCAATGATTACAGCATGTTAGTGATGAATCGCTGGGGTGAAAAAGTATTTTCCACCACCAATATTGATGACGGTTGGGACGGCAATCACAAAGGAGACCTTGCACCACAGGGAGTATATGTATACATCATCCGAATGAAAACAGAATCGGGTTTTTTGATTGAAAGGAAGGGCAGTGTGGTTTTGGTTCGGTAAGCTATTCAGCGTATTCAAGCAAAAATAATTGTTACAATCCATCCACCGAAAAAATAGTAAAATGGATAAGTTAAAGAAGTATCAAGACATTTTAGCTAATTACCTTGTTGAATATTCAAAGATAAAGCCTGCTAATCTTCCTGATATTGATAGTTATGCTATTATTGATAGGGAAAACAATCACTTTCAACTCCTACAACTTGGTTGGCAAGGTGAAGACTATTTTTTTACAGTTGTTTTACATTTTGATATAAAAAATGGAAAAGTATGGTTTCAACGAAATATTACAGATAGAGATGTAGTAGATGAATTAATGGAAATGGGGGTGGAAAAAAAAGATATAGTTTTAGGTTTCAGATACCCTAAAATGCGCCGAGTGTGTCAAGAAAAGAGGGAAATCGTATAATAGTAGGTATTCCCCTTAATTT
>JAHDHV010000237.1 GCA_020631155.1 Bacteroidota bacterium
ACGCGCAAGCTTATAGTTTTTTAACCATGCGTTCTAAATTAGTGCCTGTTGTAAACCTTAGTGCACAATGGATGCAGTGGGTTTTATTGGCGGGTATTGGTTTGATGGCTTTTAGTGGAAACACTATTGTTCTTTGGATTGGTGTGATGTTATTTGCCATGACTACCTTGTTCAGCTTTGTTACGCTTCCTGTAGAATTTGACGCTAGTGCCAGAGCTTTAGCATGGTTAGATGGTGCAGGTATTACTAGTAGTCAGCAACACGAAAAAGCAAAAGATGCCCTTAAATGGGCTGCAATGACTTATGTAGTGGCAGCTTTGGCTTCTTTAGCACAACTGTTGTACTGGGTGTATGTAATTATGGGTAGAGGCAACGACTAATCCAATTTACTAAGTACCTAGACATATATGAGATATGAGACTTGAGACTTGAGACAAATAACTCATTATTAACAGTTTATGGCAAGCTCAAATGTCGTTTAATTTTGTCCAGTTACTTAACTAGCAATAAATGATGAATAAAAACAAAAAGGTGGCTTCACAAAAGCGAAGTCACCTTTTTTATTATTATAAGAAAAAAAATGAGTGTTTTACATAATCCAAACAGTTTTTGCTTATTTTGACAGTTCGTGGATTCGTGATTCGTTTATGAGGTTTTTAGTTTCTTTTTGAATGAGTTTTGTAACGACTGCTTTAGCTCTTACATTCTTTTTGCAAACAATTAATAATCAAAAACTTACACATAAAATAAGATTCGAAAATTAATTTCTAATTTCTGATCGCTAATCGCTAATTTCTAGAAAAGAAAATGAAACATACCTAGGTTTGCAGACTTGTTATTAGACAAATAGTTTTAATATAAAATTGGCTCTGGTTGTTTATTTTTATATTTTTCAGCTAATTTTCCAAAAGTTTTACTGGGGTCTGTTGGATCACATATTATATAAGGTTTCTCATCATACAAGTACACACTATATCCTGTACTCTTTAGCTGTTGGGCAGTTTTTTTACCTCTATATTTGACCGCTGTTGCCACATGTTTACTATAGTCTAAGCCAATTACTTTTGTATTTAAAAGTTCTTTCACTAGATAAGCAAATAAAGCAGACCGATCTTCACAATCACTACTTTTATGATAGAGTGTTTCTTCTGGAAAGAAAGGCCGTTGGTCTTTTTGATAACCAAAAGCATTTTGTACAAAAGCCAGTAGTATATTGATTTGATTCTCTTGTTGTTGCTCCTTTTGAATTATTTTTTTCAACTCGTTCATCATAGGATTATCTTGTCCAATAGACGGTGCAACAGAATATTGTTCTAAAGAAGTAATTGGCACATCCTTATAATAATCCAACATATGTCTATTAATGGCAACAGGAATGGTGTATTTTTCCTTATACTTAAAAAATAGAAATTTCTGCTCGGTTTCTGTAGAAATTTTGGGGAGCGTTCTAAATGTTTCAATAGATTTAATTGCCCTTTCAAAAGGAGTACCATAAGTAGACACGCTACAAATATCACTTAGATTTTTACCTTCAAAATCATATAAATAATAACTTTTTGTTTCGTCTAAATTTACTTTAGAGGTATTGAAAATCTCTGGTTTAGAAGCTATTAGCAAATATAAATTTCCGTCATGCGCTCCTATTCTAGCTTTTAAATCACTATGATTGAGCATAAAACAAGTAAATACAATACGCTCATTCTTAGATTGAAAAAGTTGTTGAGCAGTTTTATAAATCAATAAAGTATATGCCCATTCACTCAATTCATATTGCTCACTATACGCTTTCAGTTGCTTTAATACGTGATTATAATTCTTAATATCTTTTTCACTTTTACCTAATAATTGCCACCACGCTTTCTTTATTTTATTTGGATAGTTTGTTGCATCTAAACCCTCAAGACTATAAATAATATCTTTATAGAATTGAATGGGTAATATTTCTCCATAAAACTTGACTTCACACTCCAAAGCCCCTGTTAAGCTTCGGGATGTAGATACATGAGGTTCAGGTTTCACCACTAGTTCTTCCTCAATAGGCAGCCATGTATCTTCTTCCTCCTCCCCATTTATATTAGGCTTAGGTTGATAAGTGGTTGTTGAATCTAAATCTACTTTTACCCAATCTTTACCTAACACATTTTGGGCGAAGTGGCGACTATACTCATCTAATGAGACTAATTTGTTGGTTTGTTCATTGGCACTGGAAAAAGGCGTAAAACCAGTGTATAATAGCGAGTGAATTTGATTGTACTCACTTAATGTTAATCGCTTATTATGGTTGTCAGCAGCATATACAGTGGGCAAAAGCCAAGCAGATAATAATATATTAATAATAGAAAATGTACACAAGAAATAATTCATAGCATTTAGTTTTGACTAAAAAGAATGTTTTATAGTTGACAAGGTAGTTTTGTAAATTTTAGGAGAAATATAAGAAAGCTCAACTAAGTAATTCTACCATAATAAGCACTCTTTTTTCAAAGAAATGTAAGACCTATGTTTTAGAATAATAAACTCATTGTCAATCAGTTAGATTAAATAAAAGTTCTCTTTGTAAGCTCAATAAACACATTAAAAACAAAAACATATTTAATGAATTAAACTAAACATACTTCCCCCTACTTAACTAGTAATCATTTGAGAATAGAAAAGGTAAGCTGTTTTTGAAAAAAAAATAAAATTTTTTACCTAAAGTGCTTACCTTTTTATTTGGCATATTATATAATTAATTAGAACCATCTTTTGCTTATTTTTTAGTAAAGAATTGATTTGGCTTCTTGCATTTTTTTTTGAAAAAAAATAAGCGAAATCGGTAACAATTTAAATTGACAACTGATATTAGAAGTGAATTATGAATACAATTCCTGTTATTAATAACAAAGATTCAACAGTCATTACACAATTTCATGAACGCTTTAGCACTGAGTTTATAAAGTGGGCATATAACACCTATTCTTGTCCAAAAACTTTAGCAAAGTCAACATTTGATGCTACTTTTAATACTTATCTATTAGAGGAAGCTGCTAGTTTGACAGATACTTATTTTATAGAAAATAGCGAAGCCATTCAACAGCATTTGCATAAGATAAGTAATCGAAAGTTAATCATACAAATTGTGAAGAAAGGAGATGAGCGCATTTTGTCTTATTTATATAAAGTACACAGAAATAAATTTTTATACAGAGCTAAACAACGTTTTGCTGTGCCTATTGAGGAAGCAGAAGATGTATTTCAAGAGACTATTATAGCGTTCCATAACAATATATTGAGTGGAAAGTTAAATAAACTCACTGTTGATGTTGAATGGTATTTATGTAAAATTTTTGATAATAAACTGCTTAATCAAAAAACAAAGCAGAAAAATCAGGAAAAACTTCTTGACAATATCTATCAAAATAATCAGGAACAACAAGCTTTTAATACCTATGAAAAAAATATGGAAAAGGAGCAGTTTGTTGAAGCTATACAACTGATTATGAGAGAGTTAGATGATTCTTGTAAAGAAGTGCTTCGACTCTACTACTTCAAACAGTATAGCATGGAGGCTATTGCTGATGAGCTTAACTACGGAAATGCTAGGGTTGCTACAACAAAGAAATCTAAGTGTTTACGAAAACTAGCAGGCAAAGCAGAACTAATCCGCAAACTTAAAAAACTCAGGTAATCAAGATGAATGAACAAGCTTTAAATACCCGAATTGACCAATATTTGAGTGGCATTATAGATGCCTCTGAATTTTCTCAAATAAAACAAAAGTTAGCTAATAATAAAACGCTGAAAAAACGTGTAGATATGTCTTTGCTAGTAGAAGACTATGTAGATGGTTCACTATCTGGTAGAGAACGCCGAAATTTCGAGCAATACTTAGCTAAAGATCCTTTTTTGAAGGAAAAAGTAGACATCTATCAAAGTGTTGTAATAGCCATTCAACAGGAAGGAGCAAAGCGTTTACGCAAGCGTTTTGCTGCCCTTGATGCCGAATTAGATAAAGCTTATGAAGCTAATCAAGTGCAATTGGAAGCTGAATATCAAGCGAGTTTAGCTCAAGAGAAAGATTTTTTAAGCCAAATTGAACTGGATAAGGACGGAAATTTTGTTACTTATCATGAAAATGGTAAAACCGCAAAAATTAAGTCGCTTAATCCTAAAAAACGTAATCAGAAACAAGTAGCGACAAAACGTGGTGGCGTAATCAAACAAATGAATCGTTTTTTGGCTAGAGCTGCTGCTATTCTGTTACTTTTAGGGATACCAGCCTACTTGTATTTGTCCGCTCAGTATTCTACTGATAGCATCTTTAATCAGTACTACCAAAATTATACCCCTACTGCTGAAAGTGTACAAGTAGTAGAAGGTACTTCTCCAGAACATGCTGACGGCGGTTCAGTTGACGATGATACGGATCAAACAAAAGATTCTGATGCAGCTATTATTGTTGGTCACAACACAAAGCCCCAAACAAATACTTCTACTTCAGCCCAACAAATGCCAACTAATTTAGAGCGTGCTCGCCTAGCGGCAGAGATCGCCTACAACGACCAGAATTACCACACTGCAACACGCCTATTTAAGCAATTAAAAAGCCAACAGTTACCTAAAAACTACCAAGCACAAGCACAATTTTACCTTGCCCTTTCTCTCCTTGCTGATAATCAAGCAGCCGAAGCATTACCATTGCTAATAGATAATGTTGGTAACTCTCCACAATACCAACCTCATAATCAATGGTACTTAGGTTTAGCACAATTAAAAACTGGTCATCACCAACAAGCACAACAAACTTTTGCTCAATTAGCCACTACAAATTCGCTTTACACTCAAAAAGCAAAAGATATAATTCAAGCCTTAAATCGTCAGTCTTGGCTTCCTTTTTAAACTCAATCGTAAGCCATTAGTAGTGAGTTAATTATCTCAATATTCTATGTTTCCTGTCTTGCATTTAAACACTTAAACTAAAACAGTTAATCTACCCTATTTTCAGAAATAGAATATGGATATAGCGGCTCAGTAGAGGGAATTTTATACGCAGTATTGCATCTACAGTTAGTCATAATTAGTTAGTTGGTTAGAATGATTTACTTTTTTCCTTTCTTTTTTTTATAGTTAGTGTTTATATATTCATAAGCTAATTGTCTCTACGGTCGCTATATTTTTCTATTACGAAAGAAGAAAATGCCCCCACCTTTTATTTGCTCCTCCTTTATTTTAAAATATACTTCAAAATGACTTTAAATGTCCAAATCAACCTTGGTCATTTACAGCCTTATTTATTAACTGTTATCAGTTCAATTTTTGTTAAAGATTTGCCAAGTTGGACTAACTACTAAGTTTACTCATATCAAATTAAATATTTTACTAAATACTCACCATCAAAAACGTTGGTCTGTAGATTAGTGCTTAGGTGTTTTTTTGATGGAGTTTCTCTTTTTAAACCATATTTTAAAAAAACAAGCATTTGAAGCATATGCCAAATATTTTTTTATGTAAAAAATATATTTAGGAATGTGAGAATAGTAAACTGAACCATACAGGACAAAACAATAAAGCTAACTGGTTCAACTTATTATTGTGACATTTCTTATTAACCAACAATGCCTACGTCACTTTCTTAACCAGTAAATAATACGCTTATGTTTCCCTATGGCAAGTTAACCCTATTTTTGATATTAGCATTTTGTCAATGTGCACCGCAACTCAAATCACAAGAAACGCTGCGTGCTAATAAACACCCTACTTTTATACAAGTATTGTCTCGAACTAAAAGCATTTGTGAGGAATCAGCAAAACACATCAAAGATAATTGGAAGGAAAACAGCAAAGCTTTTCACGAAGCCCGAAAACTCTATAATTTGGTGAAAGCCGAATCTGATAGTTGGATTTGTGAAATTGAACTGTTGTTATTATTGGAGCAGTTAACAGATTTAAATGCTGTAAACTTTGAAAGAATCGTGTTCAGTCAAAAGAATTTTTTATCCTTTTATCAAAAATATTCTACTGACAAACAAATTCTAATCAGGCACTATCCACCAAATACAGAGGCAGTAGTAGGTTCTATTAACACCCCTCATTCGAATAAACTCAGGTTCATTAGTAGCGAAGCAATTACTCCTACTCTTAACCCAAATAACCCACTGCCATCTGCTGCCCTTAATCGAATAAATTGTGATTTGGGGCAATTAAGTAACGAACAACGCAATCATCTAATCAAATTGATTCAACAAATGAAACTCAAAAGTTGGAATGAGTTATCCATCCATCCAACAAGTATGTTACCCCCTCACACTGAAACTGATTTTAAAGAACAACATTCGCACATTAAACCTGACACAGCAACTGCTAATAAGCCTTTACCGCCTTCATTTCAATCCGCAACCGAAGAAAAAGCCATTTCGCCCATACCTCCTCCTCCAAAACACCTAGACCTTGCTAATGAACTAAACCTAAAACTGACAGAAACGCCCTCTAAAAATGCAGTTAGTTTTGCTGTAGTAACCGCCCTAGAGTATCATTTGCGAAAGCACAACCCTAGCTTTCCTAAAAATACTTACCTCAGCCCTGACTATATCTATCACTACACACACACAACAGAGTCAAATGTTTATTTAGCCGATGCACTATTTTTTATCAAAGAAAAAGGAGCAGCTACTACAGATGATTGGAAGCAAAATTTAACTTCCTCATCTGACACACAAAAAAAGCTCAAAACTTATACCATTGCTAATTATGAACTGCTTTACAATAAATACCAAAAACCATCGAAATCTCTAGAAAAAATCATTTGTTCAGGACTTGATACTTATGGTCCCTTAGTAACAGAAATCAAACTATTTGAGAATAATTTTTCCAAAAAAAACAAAGCGATTATAAAGGATAGCAATGCAAGCAATCATCAATATTTACATACCGTTATTTTGGTTGGATACGATGAAAAGGCTCGTTTGTTTAAATTTTTAAATGATAAAGGTAAGAATTGGGGAGATAATGGCTTTGGTTATTTTTCCTATGAATATGCTCAAAAACATTTAAAATACCTGTATGGGCTTATCTATCATCCTTCCTAATTTCATAAAAAACCGTATGATTTACATTAACTAAATTAATAGCCAAATATAGCCAAATATAGAAAAATATAGAAAAATATTTGTATCTTTGTGGCATGAAGCTGTCAAAATGGGCAAAAAAACAAGGCATTAGTTATCGAACAGCATGGCGATATTTTAAAGATGGCAACATTAAGGGTGCTTATCAGATGGAAAGTGGTACTATTATAGTGCCAAGTGAGAATTGTAGCCGCAAAGATAAATATGTGGTTTATGCTAGAGTTTCATCTTCTGAAAATAAAGACAATTTAGAAAAGCAGGCGGCACGATTAGTTGCTTTTTGTAATGCAAATGGGTGGATAGTTTCAAAAGTAGTGAAAGAAGTAGGAAGTGGGCTAAATGATAATAGAAAAAAGCTAATGCGTATTATTGAAGATCGTTCTTTTACAAAAATAGTAGTAGAGCATAAAGATAGATTTTCACGCTTTGGGCTGAACTACATCAATGCATTATTAGAAATGGACGGAAGGGAGTTAATTATTATAAATGAAGCAGAAAGTGACCAAGATGATTTAATGCAAGACTTTGTTTCAATAATCACCTCATTTACTGCACGGCTTTATGGACTTCGCAGAAGTAAGCGCAAAACGGAGCAAATAATTAAGCAATTAGAAGAATCATGAAGTTGGTAGAACAACATATCGTCCGTAAAAATCATTCTTTGTGGCAGGAATGTGATAGAATTTGTTGGTTGTCTAAAAATTTATACAATCAAGCACTTTATAGAGTAAGGCAACATTTTTTTGAAACAGGCAACTATCTAAACTACCACGATTTGCAAAAGCAAATGCAAAACGAAAGGCAAATTGACTATATAGCTATGCCTGCAAAGGTATCTCAATGGACTTTGCATTTATTAGACAAGAATTTCAAATCATTTTTTAAAGCCAATCAATCCTATAAAAAAGACCCTAGTAAATTTTTGGGAAAGCCTAAGTTGTTGAAATACAAAGACAAAGAACATGGCAGGAATGTTTGCATCTATACAATTCAAGCTATTTCCAACAAAGAGCTAAAAAGTGGCTTTGTAAAATTGTCGGGTACTGATATACGCTTTAAAACTAAGCAAAAAAGCATTAAGCAAGTAAGGGTAATTCCTAGAATTGGACATTATGTTATAGAAGTAGTTTATGAAAAAGAAGAAAAAGGGCAAGTTAGTGACAATGGTAAATATGCAGCAATTGATATTGGGTTGAATAACTTGGCAACTGTCACTTTTAACTTCAAACAACGGCCAGTAGTGTTAAATGGAAAGCCTTTAAAGTCAATTAATCAACACTATAACAAGGAAAAAGCTAGGCTGCAATCCCATTTGACAGAGCTGAAAATAACAAAGAAAATTACTAAGTTAAGCAATAAAAGAAATAACAAAGTCAAACAATACATTCACAAGGCAAGCCGTTTGTTGGTAAATCAAATGGTTTCTTTAAGCGTCTCAAAAGTAATCATTGGTAAGAATAAAAATTGGAAACAATCGATCAATATTGGCAAACGCAATAATGAAAGTTTTGTAAAGATTCCTCATGCAATATTTATAGAACAATTAGTATACAAATTACAGCTAGAAGGAATAGTAGTTATTTTGAGAGAAGAAAGTTACACCAGTAAATGTTCTTTTTTTGACAATGAGCCAATAAAAAAGCAAGACCAGTATGTAGGCAAAAGAATTAGTAGAAGTTGGTTTAAAACCAAAGGGAATCTGCTAGTTCATGCAGATGTAAATGCGTCTTTGAATATTGGCAAAAAGCAGTTTCCGAAAGCGTTTACGCCAGAGGGAATAGAGGGTGTTGTAGTTCACCCATTGAGGCTAACCCCTCATAAATGAGTTGTTGGGCATATTTGTCTATACAACTTGGAACTATTAGTTCTCACTTCGCTAATACGGTTTTTTCACTTTTGTTACCTTCAAACTAAGTAATTCTACAATAATAAGTTGAACCAGTCGCCTTTGTTATTTTGTCCTGTCCCTCGTTGAAAAGCCTCGCCGTAGCTCCGCTATGTCTATGTTTTTCGCCTTGTACAAAACAAAATCACTTTAGCTTTATGGTTCAACTTATTATTTCCGCATTACTTAGTAGTCAGTCAAGATAAAATTGACGATTGCTTTTGGCGTTTTTTGCTCCCTAGCTGTGTTACAAAGCCTCGCCGTAGCTTTGGCTATGCCTACGTTTTGCGCCTTGCTAGGGAACAAAAATCACTCAACATCAACCCGTCATTTTAAC
>JAHDHV010000238.1 GCA_020631155.1 Bacteroidota bacterium
TTGTAGAAAGAGAGCATAAGCAAAAAGATTGTCTATATTTCTATCAGAGGCTAGGGATTGTTCAAAATATTGTTTGGCAAGCCCAAAACGCTCTTGTTTTAAATCATAATTTAATAAGGTGGCTCTGGCTTTTAATAAAAATTCCTCTGCATTGTCTTTCAGGCTTTTTTCTACCTCCTCTTGTTGCTTGTTGAGTTGTGCCTTTTTTTGCAATAATAAATCCTGCTCTTTTGATAGCTCCTGTTCATCCAATATCGCCCATGCTTGTTTAAAATTCCCTGTGTCAAAATAAGCTTTTGCCTTCTTTTTGCGCTCCGTATCCAGTTCAATTTTCTCAAAACTCATTGCCATTTGCAGCACATTATTTACAAATGCCTTTATACGAGCCGCATAATCATTTTTTTCGCCACTTATTTTAAGTAAACTGCCTTCTATGCGTTGTTTTTGCCTTTTTTTCCTTCTTATTCGCCTTTCGTCACTCCATTCGTCTTTTAAATCCGCTTGAATATCTTTCAGTTCTAGTTGTAGGTCTTTTTCTTCTTCAATTAATTTATTTAGCTTTTTAAGTAGCGATTGATAGTGAGTATCTAAATTATAATTGGGATAATTTTTTAGTTGACTATTGGTAAATTCTTCTTTGATAATCGCCCTTAATTCTTTTGGAAGTTCTGCTATATTCTTGTCTACATTTTGCAGCAAATCGTAATTTTGATAAGTACTTTGTAGGATGGCTTGCAGTCCTTCTTCGGTGGTCATTTTAGATAAAAAAGCCCCCTCATAAAACTGCAAACAATCCACAATAATGTCCGTTATGGTGTTTATCGCTCCCAAATCCGCCAAATGAAATTCGCGAATAAGATCGGCAGCTATTTTTTGCCTAAAGCGTGTATCCTTATCTTGTCGAAGCTGCTGCAAAAAGCCATCAAAGCGATAGTTAGAATGTCGCTGAAAAATGGATACGAGCGCGCAGCTACTAGGTTCGCAGGCATACTCATCAATTTGCTTTTTGATTTTTAGGGCAATCGCTATCTGTTCCTCATTCGGTTGAGGAATATTGGGTAAGTAAAATTCATTTTTGCTATAAGCGATAAAAGCATCGCCAAAGGCTAGGTAAAAGCGATTCCAAAGCGGTAAAATCTCGGGGTGTTTGAGTTGCTTTTTCAGCCTGTCACTCAAATTCGCCGAAGCCGAAGTCGCGCTTAATCCCTGTAGCGCAATTGCCCACATGGTGGTGATGGTTGCTAGTGTGATGATGGGTTCCATAGTTTTGGTTTTTTGTTGCTTGGTGTGCTAAGTGTTTGTTTTGACTTCGTCCTTATTTTCAGCTTCAAAAACAAATTAAGACAAGCTCTAATTAATAGACTTGTTCAACTGGTATCATATCGGGCTAAAATTGACTATTTTCCCACCAATCTGCCCCAGCCCAACAAGTCTAATACAATATTTATAAATTTAACTGATAAAGTCGTTAGCAAGTTTCAAAATACTTTTTTTTTTCACTCAAAAAATTGGTATCTTTTCACATTGTTTTTTGTTTTTTTGAAATTATGGAAGCATAGAACCAAAGTTATTTTTAAAAGGGTACACAAATTAAAACAGTAGTTTCTTTGAATGTTGAGTTGGTTTGTTTAGGGGGGAAATGTGTTTAAATACTACTGAAACCCTCGCCGAAAATAGGGTCTGAAACTCCATGATTGCCTTCGGCGACTTACTTTTTGCAGTCGCGAAAAAAGTAAGCAAAAACGCTTGTCAAAAATATCGTTCCCACGCTTCAGACCTGCGCTTTGCTACCGATTTTTGACCTGCTCGCGCTTCTTTTTCGTAAAGCAGATTCATGAATCTGCTTTACGAAAAAAAAAGATGACTTTTGTGTACCCTTTTGAAAAGTGATTTTGCTTTTTTTGTATTAGCAAGAACAGGGTGAGTAGATTTTTTTTATTTTTTTTTTACCTAAACAAATAATTAATTATCAATATTTTATAAAGTAAAAATGAAATTAAATAAGCTTTTTTGCTTAACATTAAATACCCTATAGTGTTTACCTTTTTTGTTTCCTTCCTTCTTTTTGTAGAAATAGTTAAATAATTCAAAGAGTGATTTAAGTAATTCTACAATAATAATTTGAACCAGTCACCTTTATTATTTTGGCTTTATGGTGCAACTTATTATTTCCGCATTACAAATCATTCAGTTTTCCTACTCTTTTTTTAGTGCGTGAGAAAAATTAGGTATTCCATACAGTTGCATACCTTTTTTAGCTGATCATCATTTTTTACAACAAAGTTCCTCTTTTTTTTTTAATGGATATAATATATAGGGATGTTGTATTCATACATTACTCAGGTCTAGGTTTGTTAATAAGTAAATGGAGTTGTATTTGTTGTCGTTTAATATTGATTAGCAATTAATTTTTACCCCCATGTATTGATGACTGATTATGGAGTATTTGTTGAGTATCACGTACTTTTTTCTTTTTACCATCACCTAATTATGAATCCTTTTATTTGATTCACAACAGATTAAGAAGCTTTTTCGGATCCTACTTTTATTCAACAAATGGTATGTTTCAAATACAGTGTTTTTCTACCTAACAGTTTGTGGCTACTTTGACAGTTCGTAGATTCGTGATTAGTAGATTAGTGATTCGTTTTCGGACTTTTTTACTGATTGGTTTCTTGTTAAGTGATTTCTGTAACGACAGCTTTAATTGTTCTATTTCTTATAAAAGTAGTTAATAATCAGCAATTTATACTCAGAGAAATAAACTCAAAAAAGTGATTGATGATAACTAGTTTCTAACGGCTAAAAATCCAAAAGTCAAAAGAACTAAATATCAATTTTAGAGGCAAAGTGTTAGGATGATAAGGAAACATACTCAACAAAGTAACTAACAACTAATTTAAAAAAAATGAAAGTAACTACTACACTAATAGCTTATTTACTACTGTGTTTATCCTGTTCACTAGCGGCACAAGACTTAATCAAAAACACACAATTAGGGCTAGATAACAATAGATACAACGACACTATTTCCAACGGCATTTATTTATACCAACTAGCAACAGAACAGGAAAGCATAACAAAGAAAATGGTTTTGAAAAAGTGAATTCTGTGAGGGCTTGCTTTAGTGACAACATATAGGCAGGCTCTCTATTTTTAGCGTATGAAGAAAAAAGTGACCTTCCAAATTGTGACGGGTTTGGAAGGCACTCTTTAAAGCATTTCCCAAAAAAACTACTGTGATAGCTTAAGAAACACTCTAAAGCAAAATTAATCATTAATTTTTTCTTTTAAAAAAAAAGTGTAAAAGCTATGAAAAGATATACTAACAAATTAACTACTACTATTATTTTTATTGTTTTATTTTTTGTACAAAACAAAATACAAGCACAAACATTAACTCCGACTAACACATGGCTAGAAGATGCGAAAATTAATAGTGCTAATTATTCATTGAGCTATCCTGATAATGATGCTATTTACTTTCAGGCAGGAGCAACACCACTGATACAAAGAGTTAGTTTAAGCAGTAATAGGCTGAACTTTGAAGTACAAACAAAAGTTAAACTCTCTTTTTCGTATCAAATTTACAGCCGTATTAACAACAATAATGCAGAACTACAAGCTTATGTTATTGTTAATGGACAGCCCCACACCATTTTCCGTAGTCTGCCTTCCCTTGCCACAGGAGATACAACTATTGATATTTCACACCTCGCAGCAGGGCAAAAAAACGTACAAATTGCCTTTCTATTTAAAGGAAATTACAATGCTGGGATTTCGGTGAGTAAAGTTGGTACGGAACCTCCAGTTGATCCTAGGTATGATGTAGAAGTCAAACCTTTATCTAGTGAAGATGGCACAATTCTCACTAGACAACTATGTTCAAATATGATTGGTATTAGATTTACTAATGAAAGTACAAACTGTAATGGTTTTCTAATTCTAAATATCAGTAAAGTCGAAGCTTATGTATATGATACAAATGGTAATCAAGTTTTTGATGAAATACTTGATTACAGTTATGTAATAGAAGTTATACCTGATTCTCATTATGACTTCATTTTTAATGAAATATCAAGTTTCTGTCCCTATGATAGTGATTACTTTATAGAGTATCGAATTTTCTTTTCAGAAGTCGCTTATCCAACCTGTTCTGGAAATTCTAATATCCAATGTGATAATAATAATAACTGTTACTATCAGTTTATAGATACAGCCCCTCAAATGCACTTTGAAGAACAGCGATTTCAAGCTTCAACAAACTTACCTTCTGCAACAACAACAATAAATGGAATTATCGTTGCAGGCAATAATAACAGTGTTATAAATATATCAAATGGAACTACAGTTAAATTTAATGCCAGTAAATATATTGAATTATACCCTGGTTTCAACAGTGATTTAGGTTCTATTTTTTCAGCAAATATTGAACTTTGTGAAACAAATGAAGAACCACCACAAAAATTACAGGAAGGGAATAGCAAACATTCATACAAAACCCATTCAAAAAAGCCAAAAAACAAACTATTTAAAGTAAAAAATTTACCCAACTATTATATAACACCTAATCCTTTTTACAACAATATAAACATATCCTATACACTATCACGCAGACAAAAAGTTGATATAATTATTTATAACTATTTAGGACAGAAAGTTGCACATCCTATTCAAGAAGAACAACAATTACCCAATACTTATCAAGTTAGCTTCAATGCTAGTCATTTGCCTAATGGTATCTATTATTGTGAACTCAAATATGAGAATCAAAAAACAACTAAACAACTAGTTAAATTTTAAAAAAGAGATAAAATACTTTTTTGTAAAAAGCAGCAATGTATATATATTGCTGCTTTTTGTTTTTATTTGTAATTTTGCACAAACAGTTACACTATTTTTTCTACATTATGACTTTTACCAAAAACTACATTACGTTGCCCGGTCTCCTTTTATGTTTTTTTTTAATCATAAATTGTTTGTCATCATTCGCACAAAGTGATTGTGATACCATCAATGCTAAAATCTATCAAGCTAAAGCAGATAGTTTTATTTGGATTACATCTTATGATAGTTCAACTTATTACTTTAAAAAAGCCGCCCAAAGTTATTTAAATAGTGATTGTGACAGCACTAAATGGCAAAAATATACTAGTTGTTATCTAGGAATATCTTTTAACTTAATTAGGAGAGAGGAATATGAACAAGTTATCATGATTCTTCAAGATATTATGCCAATTGCAAAAAATAATTTACCAATAAACCATCAAAACATTGGGATAATATACAATAATATATCCTTATGTTTTTCTGAAAAAAGCTATTATAATAAAGCTATAGAAAATGCTTTTTTAAGTTTAAAAATTCGACAACTCAATAAAGATTCCTTAGGCATTGCCATTATTTATCAGAATATTGGAAATTATTATCAAAAAATAGGCGAATATGAGATTAGTTCTCAATATAGTGTATTAGCCTTAAATAATTATAATAAACTACTAGGAAAAATTCATCCTCGTACTTTAAACGCGTTGAGTACTCTTTGTACAATTAAACAAGCCCAAAAAAAATACGAGGAATCAACTCAACTCCTTAAACAAGCACTAGCCAATATCAAATTTACTCAATCTAAAGATAAACAGTTATATCATCTACTTTTTACAGCTAACCTATCTACAAACTATATTAAATTATACCAACCAGACACTGCATTATTTTACATTCATAAACTTTTTCCCTTACCCAAAGATAATAGTCGTTACCTCTATCAAATCTACTTCAACATCGCTAAAGCTCACAAACAAAAAAAAGAATATGTAGCGGCTATGGATACTTTCCAATTAGCTTTAAATGTAGTACATGATTTATATGGACAAAAGCACCCTAGAGTGGGAATTCTATATCGCAATATTGGGGAAGCCTTGGCAGAACAGGGACAACTCAAGGAAGCATTAGATGAGTATCAAAAAGCTTTAATTGCTCTATCAGATGAGTTTGAAGATACTAGTATTCATAAAAATCCTTCGTTAGAGAGTGTGAATGATAATGTTGTTTTGTCTAATGTTTTGGTACCAAAGGGGAAAAGGCTGTTTCAATATTATCAACAAACCAGACAAGTAGCTTATTTACAGGCTGCTTTGGCAACTTATCAATTGGCGGATACTCTGGTAATACAGATGCGACAGGGACTTAAGGCAGAAGGTTCTAAAGAGTCATTGGTAGATCGTGCTAT
Organism: Bacteroidota bacterium; assembly: GCA_020631155.1. GTDB lineage: Bacteria > Bacteroidota > Bacteroidia > Chitinophagales > UBA2359 > JAHDHV01. Next base: position 6,233 of record JAHDHV010000238.1, read on the forward strand.
ACCTATTTATGAGGGGGGCATACAGGTAGCTCTTGAAATGGGTCTAAAGGAATTGGCGTTTGAGTTTGCAGAAAAAAGCAAGGCAATTATTTTACTTGAAGCAGTGAAGGATGTGGAAGCAAAAATGTTTACCAATATTCCTGACTCACTTTTGGAAAAGGAAAAATCCTTAAAATTGGACATTGCATTTTATGAAAATAAATTATTTAAACTCAAACAAAAGCAACAACTAACTGCCATTGATAGTAGCAAAAAAAATAAATGGTATAGCATTTATTTTAACCTCAACCGAAGTCTAGACAGCCTTAAAATACAGCTAGAACAAGATTACCCTGATTATTATACACAAAAGTACAATATTCAATTAGCTACCTTAAAGGATGTTCAAAAAAAATTACTCAATCGCAACAATCAAGGGCTTATCGAATATTTCGTAGGGGATTCAAGCATTTATGTTTTTACGATTACAGCTAAAGACACGCACATTCAAACAATAAAAAAACCTAAAAATTTTAATGCAACTGTTGAAGAATGGCGCAATACACTAAATAACCCAGCTAATGTTGAAAAATATCATCAAACAGCTTATCAATTATATCAATTACTTATCAAAGATGCATTGCTGCATTTTAAAAAAGGCGAACAAATTACAATTATACCTGACGATGTATTGGGCTACCTCCCCTTTGAAGCACTTTTAACAGAATTTCCCAATACAAATGCCAAACAAAATTGGGCTTCCCTAGCCTATCTCCTCAAAGACTATACAATTAGCTATGGCTATTCGGCAACCTTATTATTAGAGGGCTTAAAAAAACAAACACAAAACAATAGTGAGAACAGTTATTTGGGCTTTGCACCTATTTTTAAAAGTAAAAAAAATATTGGTACCGTCCGCTCTGATGATTCCTTAAATCTTGCAATGGTTCAGCGCAGTTGTTTTAATGATCAGGAATTGTCTTATTTACGTTGGAGCGAACAAGAAATTGATACGATTCACGCTATTGTTGGCGGGCAAATTTACCTAAGTAACAATGCGACTAAACAGCGTTTTTTAGAAGAAAGTGAAGCTTATAATATTCTCCATTTATCTACTCATGCCTGCGTCAATGATGATATGCCCTCACTCAACCAAATTTATTTTAGCGATGAGCCTTTACTCAACTACGAACTATACAATCTCAAATTAAAAGCTAATTTAGCCGTACTAAGTGCTTGTAATACAGGAGCTGGTACCCTAAAGCGAGGCGAGGGCATTATGAGTTTATCACGAGCTTTTACTCATGCAGGCTGCCCAAGTTTAATCACAAGTTTGTGGAGTGTAGATGATAGAGCAACCGCCGAAGTGATGCATTTTTTTTATAAATATTTATATGATGGCAAAAGCAAAATAACGGCCTTACGACAAGCCAAATTGGATTATCTAGCCGCCCACCCAAATCAAGAATTAGCTCCTTATTTTTGGGCAGCGTTTGTACATATTGGTAATCCAAAGCCTATTTTTGGCACTCAATGGAGTAGTTTATTTCGAGGAATTATCCTCATTTTAGGAATTTGCTTACTGCTTCTAGTCTACCTTTTATTGCGTAAATCTCAAAGCAAAAATTAGATAAAACAATAATTATAATATTGCTAAAAACAAATCTTTTATAGCCTTGTTTATATGATATGGATACTTTAAATGACAAAAATTTAGATAATCGACATATTGTACTATTTGATGGTGTTTGCAATCTTTGCAATGGGGCAGTACAATTTATTTTAAATAAAGATAGTCAGCAAAAATTTAAATTTGCCTCCCTACAGTCCGAAATTGGGCAAAGACTATTAAAAAAACACGACTTACCTACAGCAACCTTTGATTCTTTTGTCTATATAAAAGAAGGGAATGTGTATCAAAAATCCACTGCTGCCTTACTAATTGCCAAAGAATTAGACAGTTGGCTTCGTTTTATGCACGGATTTATCGTACTCCCAAAGTCATTACGAGATTTTTTTTACAGCATCATTGCCAATAATCGCTATACATTATTTGGCAAAAAGGATGTTTGTATGATACCAACCCCTGAATTAAAAAAGCGTTTTTTGGGATAAAAAAACATTAAATAAAATAAGTTAAACCTCCATCTTTTGTTCTCAATGCACCTTCAAAAAGAAAATCTAGTAAAGTACGCTTTGCACTGCGTTCTGAGCACTTTTTTAACGCCATAAAATCCGCTACCGTTATTTCGGAGTGTTGCTTTAAATATTCAAAAACCTCAAATTTCAAAGCAGTATAAGCATGATTTCGTTGTAAATAATTCATATCGCCACGCTGTAACAATTCCTCTATCAAGGGCGAAGGCACTACACACTCATCACCTATTCGTACATAAATTTTACGCTGCCCCTTTTTATTAATGGCATAATGTGGCTTTGCATCACTTTCCTCCACATAAGCAATCAACAACATTTTGCCATGTATCTCATACTCTTCAAACTCCAAAGTGATAGCAGGTTCACAATACTTTTTAGCAGCTTTTTCCAATTCATACTGCTCCTCTCCCACGTCTACTCCTATAATATGCCCATGATCCTCAATGCCAACTACAATTTTTCCACCCCTACTATTCGCAAACGCCACAATAGAGCGAGCGATTTTAGGCGCAGAAGTGATGGTTTGTTTAAAGTCTAAAGTAGGACCTTCTCCATCAGCTATCCATTGCCTTATTTTATTACGCCTATACATACGCATACACTAAGATATTATTTTTTCCACACACATAAAAGGTGCTTACGATTATCAAGCCCAATATTGAAATTAAAAATTCGGAACGAGTAATCGCCAATTCGTAATTAAATTCACCAATCATCTTGCAGTTCATCATGCAACAAATTATATGCACCCTGCAATTCTTGAAGCGAATGTCTATCCCCTAATCTTTGGGCAATTTCCATCCCCTTTTGATAAGTTATCAAAGCCTCTTCCTCTTGTTGCAACTGCTCCTGCAATTTCCCAAGATGATAATACGTTCCTACATAAGACG
>JAHDHV010000663.1 GCA_020631155.1 Bacteroidota bacterium
TTTGATTAAAATTTATTTGGTTATTAACTCTGTTTCTTCTACCATCAGAAACATCTTCGTAAAATTCGACTACATCTTCAAGGGTTCTAAAAACGCCGTTGTGCATATAAGGTGCGGTCAATTCGATATTTCTGAGGGTTGGAGTACGAAAATCGAAGTCCCCATTTGCACCGCTATCATTTACCTGTCGATGGTTGGGAACGCCAAGTGTATGGAGTTCAAAATCTGATAGCATCGCTCCGTTATGGCAATCGGCACAGCCTGCATCCAAAAATGTTTCCATGCCTTCTATTTCAAAATTACTTAGCGCATCGTTATCCCCTCGCATAAACTGGTCAAAGCGGCTATTATTGGCTACTAATCCTCTTTCAAAGGTCGCAATGGCTTTTAAAATCCTATCTTGTGTAACTTGTCTACTGCCAAAAGCTGCCTGAAAAAGCGTTTGATATTCAGCGATATTGTTTAGTCTGCGAATAACGGTATCCATAATAACCGCTTCTGAAATATCATCGCCTCGCATTTCTTCCTTTGACAACATTGGCTGTAAGGCTTGTTCTTCAAGGCTAAACTCCCTTAAATCCCAGAACATAGGCGCGCGTTCGGGGCGGTAATTGCCGTTCTCGTCTATACCATTAAAGGCGGTGTTGAGAATTGTAGGGGCGTTTCTTTGTACTCGCTCGCCGTTTGCTCTGCCTGGTCCGAGACCGACTCCATTTACCCCTTTTGAAAAATCTATACCATCTGCATAAGCAAAATCTGGGTGATGACAAGTCGCACAAGAAATGTCTTTTTTTCCAGATAAAATAGGATCCCAAAAAAGTAATTTTCCTAAATTTTCCTTTTCTAAGGAGTAAGGATTATCACTTGGGTATTGTATATTTTCAGGTAATGCGCTTAAATCTTCCGAATCATTTCGGTTATTTGGATTGAAGTCATCATCATCTTGACAAGCAGTAAATACAGTGCCTAACCCAACAACGATCAGCAAAATGAAACTTTTTTTACACATATTTTATTTTTTTTACACAGATAAAAAATTATGTTGTTTACCCTAGTGCAAAAAATTATTTAAAGGTTGCGTGTCAAAGAAAAAATGTCATAATTATCTAATAGATATGAGATAGGCAACATAATGTTAGCATTGCTTTTTGGCTTTTTAGGACAATTTTTAGCGAAAAAGTTTCAAGGTCGCTCTGTAAAACCAATAAAAAAGGATATCTTATTTTTGGAAAAAGTAAATGTTCCACTTTCATTTAGCTAACATTTTGTTACTCCCTAAATCCTTGACACACTCAATTGATATGAGTGTGTCAGAAAAAGAGGGATTTCGTATAACAATTATTGCCCTTAATCTTAAAAGGTGTCGCTTTACCTACGTTTTTTTCTTTTTTACTTGACAAAAATAGTAAGGACGTAATGCATTACGTCCCAACGACTGTGAAATTTTTTTGCTAAAAACCTCATTCACAGCTAAAATCTCCTAAGGTG
>JAHDHV010000239.1 GCA_020631155.1 Bacteroidota bacterium
TTTCCCTTCATATAAAAAATACTTTGCGATTCCCTAAATTCTTGACACACTCAAAGCAATTTAGCCAACTCCAAAAATCTACTGTTTCCTGTCTCGCGTCTTATGTCTATTTCAGTTTTATTTTTTGTATCATTTTTTGTAAAAAATCATTAAAATCAGGAGATACTTTGCTTATGATAACGGCACTAATCATTACAAAACTAATAAATATAGAACGTAAAATGATGTTCAATAAGGCATTTTCGGTGAGTGGTAAAAACAGACTACTTACAAAAGTTAGGATAGTAATGATTAGTACTTTTAAAGTAGCTATGCTAAACGGTTGCATATTCATTTTCCAATATATAAATACCAATTTTGCTACATTAAATATAGTTAAGGCTGCTAAAGAAGCAACAGCTGCTCCTACTATTCCCCACTTTGGGATGAATAACAAATTGGTAAGGATGGTTAGTACTGCTAATAAGGGCATGGCGTAAAAATTAAAGCGATAGTAAGCGGAATTAATGATGATTTCGTTGTTGATGCTGGTGAGCATATCCACTACCTTTGCCAAACCGATAAATAAAACAACGTATTTTCCAACCGCATACAGTTCGCCGTTGGGAATGAGTTGAAACAAATCGTCAATGCTTGCCCAGATGCAGGCGAGCAAATATAAGCCAACAATAAACTGTAAAATAGAAGTACGTTGGTACAAATCAGCGATTTTTGCCGTATTATTATCCTTCCATGCAGCCGCTACTATGGGTGCGGAAATATTGTTTAAGGAGCGGCGCGGAATTTCAATCACTGTACCGATGTACAACGCAATGGTATAGATTCCCACACTTGCGTCATCCTTCAAGGCACTCAACATCAACACATCAATTTGTAACACCAAAATACCAGCAAAACCAGCTAGAAAAACATAGAAAGCATAAGTACCTATTTCTTTGAGCAAAGGTTTTGTAAACTTTTTGAAATTAGGTTTTAAAAACAAATGCCCCAAAATATAAACATATATGATTAATCCGACAAGCATAAAAGCATATAAACCTAATATACTCCACACCAATTGTTTTAGCGAAAGCCATTGAAAAGCATATAGTAAAATGACGATAATAAGACCGCCTTTTAGGACAATATTTTGGAAAAAACTAGGAATGACAATTCGGAGGAGGGAGCGGCAAAAAACAAGTAATAGGGTAAAATAACTCATTACAACAGTAATAGGGAAAACATATAGCAAATAAGGCGTTATTAAGGAGGATTTATTGCTATAATATTGAAGTATATTTGGGTAAAAAATAAAAAAGAGCAAACTAACAAATAAAGTACCTAACATGGGAACTGTTAAGATAAAGAATAAAAAGCCGTTGTTTTGTTGTGCTTTATCTTCAAAATAAGGGAAGTATTTAACCGAAATAGCTGTTGTTCCCAACAAAATAAAGGGCATTAGAATAGATGCAGCCGATATAATGGTTTTAATTAAGCCAATTTCAGCAGGTTCTAAAAAATTAGGTTGAACATATAGTACACTAATGGCTCCTACTAACACGCCTATATATGCAACAATACTCTCTTTAATCCCTTGACGTTGAATCACTCCCATATTAAATTTACCTTAAACTTAAATATTTTTAAAAACCACTTCCATAAAATCGAAAATTTTCTAGCTTATCCTTTATATTAGATTGAAAATTTACTGTAAACTTAGCTTTTTTTACATGAAAATCATTGTCATTGAATTGGAAGGACATGCTGAATGTTTGTATAGTTTTTGCAAAATCTTTGAACAGCATCAGCCTAAAATAACTGTTTTAAGTAATCAGGCTGTTTTTGAGGAATTGAAAAATGAATTAGCTATAGAACAAAATTTTTTTTGGCATGTAAAAAATAATACACAAAATAACTTAGCCTTTTTAGAAACACATTTAAATACTATAAATCAGCAGGATGTAGTATTACTCAATACAGCACAGAAGCAAGTTAATCAATATCCTATACATAAATTTAAACCGCCTATTATTCTACGCATCCATAATGTACACACATTTTTAGCCCGATGGCAACATCTTAGTTGGCCTACTGATTTTTATGCCTTATGGAAAGATTTTTCTTATGTTATTCGAGAATTATTTTTACAACAAGAGTGGAAAAAGGTTCAAAAATTCTTACAACACATTCATTTTTTTACATTTCCTAACCATACGATTGAACAGTATGTACTTGACCATCAACTACTACCGACTTCCAAAGTTTTTCCAGCTATCCCTTTAGCCTGTCATTTACCTTCTTTTCAGGTAAATAATGACAATCATAACAGCAATACATCCAGACACTTTGTTGTTTTGGGAACAGTTGATCGGCGGCGTAAAGATTATCAATTTTTATTAGCGGTATGGAAACAATTACTGCCACAAATTAATCATAGTATTAAATTAACCTTACTTGGCAAACCTAAAGGACCTTATGGGCAAAAAATTTTGCAGGTATTTCAATTATTAGCACAAAAACACCCTCATTTTACCTTTCAAAGTTATCAAGAGCGTGTTGTACAGACAGAATTTAATAAAGTTATGCAAGCGGCAGACGTATTATTAGCTCCTATCTTGCTGGAAACTCGTTATAAAATTTATCAAGAGCAGTATGGTTACTCTAAAATTTCTGGTAGTTTATCAGATGTTATTCGATATGCTAAACCTGCTATTTTTCCGTCAGCTTATCCAATTCCTAAAGAATTTGAGGCAGTTATTGATACTTACACTACTCCAGAAGAATTATTAAGTTTAATACTCAATTATATTCACAACAAAGAATATTTAAAACAAAAGCAACTGTTACTTCATCAACAGCTCCTCCCCTATGCTCCTCAAAACTTGCAAAAAGCCATTGTAAAAAATCTCAAAAAAGACTTGATAGACAAGACTTAACAAATATGACTAGCTATTAAATCTACTTTTGAATCAGGAACAAAAAAGCAATTTCGCACACCATCGTCTGTTGTGCGAATGATTGTTTTGACTTCTTTTAAGCCTTCAGGAGTATGATTAAAAAAGCGGTACCCATAATCTTTCATAGTGGCTTCTAGCTCTTTTTCAATCATATTAAATAGTGTTTCACAAATAATCACAGGGCGCATATTTTCTAACACATTGCGTCCTTTATCCAAAATAAGATGTTCTGTTCCTTCCGTATCAATCTTCATCAAATCAATATTATTATCTTCATTTTGCAATGCAAATTCATCTAAGGTTGTAGTATTTACTGTATTTTTTTTAAAATTTCGCTGTGTTGTTTTGCTACCTGTATTGCCTTCGCCAGCCAAGTTGTATTCTATAAATTGATACTTTGGGTTTTGTACTTCATAAAAATCAATGGTTCCTTTTTTATGAGATAAAGCAAGCGGAGCGACTGTAATATTTGAAAATTTATTTATTTCAACATTTTTTCTTAGAAAATGTAAAGGACCATGGGCAGGTTCAAAACTTACTATTTTCATATCAGGATTTAATTTAGCCGCTACTAAAGAATAATAGCCTATATTTGCACCAATATCGTAAAAGCAATTAAATTTTTTAATTATATCAATAAATAAACGAGTATATTCAAAATTTTCGTAACCTTCCCAAAAAAGAAATTGGGTAACATAGCAGGTTTGATTGGTTTGGATGAATAGTTGTTCCTTATTTAAATTTAAGGATAATGTACCTGAAGGGGGCAACTTTACTTTTTTGGGTAAAATGGGGTAAGTCAGTTTATTAATGTGTCGAAGCACATAATTAATGTGCTCATTATAAATGATTTGATAAAACAATTGCGACATAATTTTCTTGAATAAGCTTTTGATTAAAAATTAACGGTTAAATGTACAAAGATTTTGTAGATAGTCCTTTTTTCTGGTCATAAATTCAAAAAATTGCTTGCAAAAGTAGCTATAAAATTATCACATATGAAGATAGGTTTTTGGGGTAGAGAAAGTTTAGACTTATTTAATAAAGGTGGTATAGGCAGTGTCATACGACGGCTGCTTAAAGTTCTAGCTATACACCATCATACCATCACAGTAATGGTGATTAGTGAACAACAAAAACGTTTTTCTGTTGCTATTGAATCAGTTGCAATCACTTTTATTTATGATACTGAAAAGAATTTAGAACAGTTATTGCTCCAACAAAGATTTGATGTGCTCAATTTTTTACATTTTTCGTTGAAGCATCCTTTGTTTTTAGTAAAACTATGGTCAAAGAAAAAACAAGAAAATACACTCTTTTATAGGCTTTTTTTTACTTATCCCGTTTTTAAACATTACAAATCCATTCAAAGAATTAAATATTTATTTTTATTTGATAAATTTATTGGATTCTCCACAAGATTACATCAAGATTTAGCCAATTTATATCCTAAAAGAGCTTACCTACAGTTACCTATCATTCCTGAACATTATTTTAATATGGCTCCTCCACTTACAACTACATTAAACATTGCTTTTGTGGGAAGAATTAGCAAGGATAAAGGCTTAGATGTGGTTATTGAAGTTTTTAAAACACTACAAAAGCGTTCTGATATTAACTTAACAGTGATGGGATATTATGTTAATAGTCAAGATAAAGAATATTACCATCCTCAACTATTAAATTTAAAAGCGACACTTAAAATAGCTTCTAATAAAGAGCCTTATGCTGAGAAAACTCTATTAACTGAAACTTATTTGCCTCTTCATCAGTATCAAGTTTTACTGCTACCTTATCAAGATTTAAGTCCAACCTTAGATACTCCTTTATTGGTTTTAGAGGGTTTAGCAGCAAAGTGTTCTATTGTTACATCCTCACTACTACATTTGAGCAATATCCAAGAAAATATTACTTTTGTAAACCCTTATCAAAAGCCTGAAGCTTATATCAAGGCTATTGAAACGATAGTTGTTCAACGACAGCAAAATTTGCTTGATGCTCCTGATTTAACGGATTACTCAGCAACCGCCGTCTATGAGCAATATATTCACTCAATAAAAAAATAAATACACTTTATATGTCGAAATTAGAAAAAAATATAAAAGAATTTTATGAAACTGATGGCAAAACCTATAAATATCATCGTTGGGAACGCAATCCAATTATGAAGTTTGATTATCAGTGTACCAAAGAAGCAATAGAACAGGTATTAAGTAATATATCAGGTAGTAGTGTATTGGAAATTGGCCCTGGGCCTGGTACTTGGACAGAGTTTTTAGTAGCGCATTTTGAGGTGGTTCATGCTTTGGATATTTCGAGTACTATGATTGAACAAGCTAAACAAAATCCAAAATTGAGCGAAGTGGAATTTACCAATGCTAATTTTGCCGATTTTGAAACCACAAAAACTTATGATGCTATTTTTTCTGTCCGCTCTTTTGAGTATTTTGATGATAAAGAAGCTTTTATACAAAAGGCAAGTCAATTGTTAAATCCAAATGGTCATTTAGTTATTTTAACTAAAAATGCGCGCTCTTATTGGTTTGGGCGTACCAAAGTCAGAACAGTTTTACAAAAAATATTTCCCTTTTTGCTGAAATATGATGAGGAAAATGTTCCTGAAAAAAGTCGCAAAAAAATCAATTTATTTAAGCAAAAAAGAACTTATCCTAGTCAACTTCGACAACTATACAAAAAACATCACATTCAATACAATTATCATTATCCTGTGATTGCTCGGCCGCCTATATTTATGCGTGGCAAAACAGAAATTCCCCTAATTCCCCCTTCCTTAGAAAAGGCGACTTTATCTATATTTAGGGCTTTTAACAGTATCATTAAACGTATTCCTTATGCTACTTTCTTTGCTGAGGGATTTGTTATGGTGGGTAAAAAAGGTAATGATTAATAACAATGAAAAAGGGATAAATTAGTGCATATTTATCCCTTTTTCATTGTTATTGTTATTTTACTTTCAGTAATTTTTGTTGTACTACTCTTTCATTATCAACTAAAAACTGAATATAATATACTCCATTAGGTAAATTCTCTAATGATTGTGTAACTGTATAAGTCATTTGACCTTCTAACTTTTGACGTAAAATGGTTTTTACTTTTCGACCATTCATATCAAAAACTGTAACTTCTCCCAAACCACTTTTAGCTGTCTTTAATTGTAGTTGTAATTCCTTTTGTACTGGATTAGGATAAATAGTTAAGTCATTAGCATTAATTTGTTTAAAACGCTCAGTACGACAAGGCACCCAATACTGTTTTACTACTGACTCAGGAGGGTTGTTTGAATCGGTAACCGTTACCGTATACCACCCCATAGGAATATTTTCCAATAAAGGGGTATTGCTGTTTTGATTTAACCAAGTTGCTGGTCCTTCCCAAGTGTATTGATATGGAGCTTGTCCACCTGTTACCTCAATGCTAATTTGCCCTGTTTTTAGACGACAATTAGAAGCCATTACAACATGATTAACAATAACCAGTTCCTCTAAAGTATCTTCTCCCAAATTGCCAGAATCTACCACAAAAGAACAACCATTTACATCTGTAATAGTCACTGTCCAAGTCGCAGATGCCCCTGCACAAACCTCCACAACTCCCGTTTCAATCACCGCGTGACGCACATAACCATCTGTATCCCAACTGTAATTATAGGGAGCTGTGCCTTCATTGACCAAAATTTCATATTGCTCACAACTTAATGCAGGTAGTGGGCTACTTGTGCCTATATAATTTGTTGATACATCTAGCTCATCAAAAGTTACTAAATCATCTGGAATATTTAGCTCTCCTATTGTTACTCCACAGTTGTTACTTTCTTCGAGGTAAATGGTATAATTGTTAGTACCTGAAGGTGGGTAAATATCAACATTTGTGCCTGCTGCGAATAGGTCTATATTGGCATCCTGTACACCATTATTGTTAATGTCTACCCAATAATTATAAGTATTGTTACTCTCTGGACTATCAACAGATAATTGTATGGATGGGCTATTACATGCTCTTGCTGCCGTAAAAGTTATTAGTTCACTATTTGATTGACAAAGAGTCATTTCCTGTAATAGTACTTCCTCTGTTGCCATATCTGCATTTTGTGCTGTAATGGTATGTGTCAAAACTGTTGGAGAGACCTCATTGACCATCGTATTACTTCCTACCTCTGTCCAGTTTAATGCTCTTGTAGAACAGTCCTCAAGATTCCCCATAGCATCAGTTTTAAATAAAAACATATCTCGCCCTCCAGCACCATAACTTTCACTTTTTCCCAATACTACAATACTACCATCAGCCAAGATTTCTACTCCTGTCCCTATTACAGTTGCACCTTCTACATTTGTTCCGCCATAAGCATTACTCCACAAAATATTTCCCTCTTCATCTATTTGCATTAAAAATACATCATTATCATTTGTTGTAACAGCAGTTGTACCTACTAATAAATAGCCATTTTCTGTTTTTTGAACATTGGTAATAGAATCTTCTCCATTATTATTGTAAGCTCTTGACCAAAGCAAATTGCCTAAATTATCTACTTTACAAATGTATACATCAGTATCACCATTACCAAAAGAATTAGTAAAACCAACCATTAGCAACTCTTCATTATTGTTCAATACAGCATCTCTAATATTATCTGTACCAGTACTACCATATGTTTTACTCCATTGCAATTGCCCTATGCTATTTATCTTTAGGAGCAAGCCATCATGTTGACCCGAACCTGAGCCGAAACTCAAGCCTTGCACCAAATAGCCACCATCAGCAGTAGGATAAACCTTTCGCGGATTATCATTTGAAATAAAACCATAAGAGTTACTCCAAATTACTGTTCCTCTATTGTCTACTTTAATCAACAACAGATCTCTGCTTCCTGTAGTGAAACTCTCTGAAGTCAAGGATAACATAAAATCACCATTAGGCAACTCATTCAATACAACTGCATAATCGTCATTTATACCACCATATGTCTTAACCCAATATATTGTGCCATCAACATCTGTTTTTAATAAAAACACATCATTACCACCAGCACCAAAGCTTTGTGTAGTTCCATAAATAAGTAATTTACCAGTCCATAATCTGACTATTCCTCCAATATTACTTTCGTCTTGTCGCCCCCCATATGTCTTACTCCAGATAACATTTCCACACTCGTCTAATTTACTAAGCAGTGCGTCCGTTCCACCTGCGCCGAAACTTGTGCTACTTCCTGCTATCATATAGCCACCATCACTAGTCGCTAAAACACTTTCTCCAATGTCCATACCACTACCACCATATACTTTTTGAAAAGTGGTTTGTGCCTGTACTAAATTTACAAAACACACCATTAAACTAATTAGCAAATAATTCATAATAAGGGATTTCATAAGTTCGTGTTTATTTAAAAAATTTATGTCTAAACAAATGCTATAAAAAAACGCTATCATGTGGAAAAAATATTTTTGATTATACTTGATAAGTGCCAAGCACTAATTAATTGTGCACAATTTTGTGCTAAAGTATTGACTTTCATTAGTTTAACTAAACAAAGAGTCCCGTTTCATTATTGTGTAGTACTTAAAACTTTTAGGCTTGTTATTGATTACAAATATCACTACTTCTACTGAGCATCACAATTAAAGAAATTCCTTGAAATTACTTGAAAAAAACTTTTTTTGTACTTTTCATTATAATTAATTCCTCTGTAATAAATTGATTATTAAGTTTTTGCAAAAACAATTTATCTTGTTTTACTAAAAAAAAATCACTTGAATTTTGCTAAAAAGTTTTTTTAGTCACACACAAATAATCAATTGAGCCAGTCACCTTATTATTTTCGCATTAATTATTATTACAGAATCACTTAATAAAATTGTATAAAGCAAAGATAAATGATTTTACTTCTTTTTAGCAAAAACATTTTTAAGGCATTGTCTGAAAAAAAAGTCAAAAAAAATGCTACTAAAATATTTATAGTCAATTAATTATGGGCTTTTTAAGTAGCGAAAAGTGAAACTTATCTCAATAAAATATCTCAATTAGTTTAGCTTTTTTGTTGCCTTGTAATAACGTATATTATTTTAGCATTGTCATACAAAAATCATTACATAGAGAAATAATTTAGTTCATCAATGACTCTATCTAAATAAACAAACATTTTCCAAAAGGTAAACAAGTGCAACCATTGTAAAACTTTCAGCTTCCATAAATTATGTTTAACTTTGAGTACTTCATTAACCAGTGTAATTGTATGAAAACTTTTTCTTGTTTAATCCTCAGTCTGTCATTAACATTTTGT
>JAHDHV010000240.1 GCA_020631155.1 Bacteroidota bacterium
ATTGATAATATTGATATTCACTCATGATTTTAATTACGAATTAGAAATTACGAATCCACCAATCGCGCGCTCCTTTACCCAAATTCTGTCCATAGTTCTTTTGCCATTACACGGACTACAGTATAACAGGGAATGGCCAAAATCATACCACCAATACCCATAAAAGTATAACCTACGGATACCATCAAAAAGATTTCGAGGGGATGCGCTTTGATACTGCTGGAAAAAATAAGGGGCTGGAAAAAGATATTGTCTAATGTTTGCACAGTTAAGAAAACGCCAAGCATTTTGGCGGTTAAGGGCAACCATTGTGCTAGAAAATCGGCAGCTTCAAGGTTGGTTGTTAAGCCCACAAATAGGCCAAACACCATGCCGATGATGGGCCCAATATACGGAATAATGTTGATAACGCCTGCAAAAAAGCCGATAAGCAATGCATTTTCCACGCCAAAAAATAACAAACCAATGGTCACTAAAGTACCTACTAGGCTCATCTGAAATAGGATGCCCATAAAGTAGCGAGTTAGTAGGTTTTTAGTAGTGGCAGTAACACGATCGTAGCTGTTTTCAAATTTAGTAGGGACAAAAGAGCCTGCAAAGTTGTAGAATAAATTATGGTCTGTTAAAAAGAAAAAAGTAATAAAGGTTACTGAAAAGAAAGTGGCAATAATGGTAAAAATATTGCCAAAAAAGCCTAAAAAAGTGCCAAAGAGGTTGGTAAAACTAATGCTCTCTAAAAGTGATCGAAGGTTTTGCAAAATATAGTCTACTACATTGATTTCGCGATTGGGGAAAGGCTGAAACTCACAAGCTATGTTTTCGAGTGATTCCAACTGTTTGCCCAATAGTTCAATGACATAAACATAGTTGATGCTGGTTAATACTCTGACGAGCACTTGAAATTCTTGTATCACCAAAGGCAGGAAGGTAGCAATAAACGCAATGATAACGGCATAAAAAGAAAAAATAGTGAGCAAGGCTCGTATAGATTTTGGAATTTCAAATTTTCCAATTTTTATTTTCTTCAATAAATTCATAATTGGCCGCCCTAACAATGCTAGGATACCTGCTATCAGTATATAACTAATAATAACTCTTAAATAAAAAATTCCATATAAAATGATGGCAATAAATAAGAGTGATAAAACAACTTTTAGAATATTCTTCATATTCTTATTTACTATAATTCACCAATCTACAACAGTTTAAAAAATTGCTTTTCAGCTTTTTGGTTTATGAGAAATTAGACATTAAATCTCCTAATTCTATTCTCTACGATTGGCTAATGTATTTACATAATCTATTAATGGTTGTTTTTTGTCTTTACTGATAGTTATTGCTGCTAAATACTCAAAGGCACGTTTGTAGTATTCATCTAGGCGAGCTTGCGCCAGTTTTTGTATGCCTAATTGTTGATAAATATCCTTAACAGCCGCTATTTTTTCCTCTTCTTCTTTTTGAGTTGTAATGGGGAGTTGTAAGTGCGTGTGCAGTTGGGTAGCTAAATTATCCTTTGCTAATTCTAATGCGGTTACTAATAGTATTGTTTTTTTATTGCGTAAAATATCGCCGCCTACTCGCTTGCCGAAGGTAGCAGCATTACCGTAGGTATCTAAAATATCATCTTGTAATTGAAAAGCGATGCCTATATTTCTACCAAATTCATACAGATTATATACATTTTCTGATGAAGCATCGCAAACCATCGCGCCCATTGCCATACTAGCGGCTAATAAAACGGCGGTTTTGAGCTCGATCATTCGCAAATATTCTTGTAGGCTAATGCTGTTGACAGCCTCATAATCCATATCGTATTGTTGCCCTTCGCAAACTTCGCGTGCTGTTTGGTTGAACAAAGGTAATATTTCTGGTAAATATTTTGGTTTTATTTTGGCTAAATACTCATAGGCTTTTATCATCATCATATCTCCTGATAAAATGGCCGTACTTAAGCTATATTTTTGATGCATGGTGGGCTGCCCTCGCCGTAGGTTAGCTGCATCCATTACATCATCGTGAACTAGGGTAAAATTGTGAAAATATTCTATGGCTAAAGCAAGATTTAAAGCGTCTTTTACATTATTGCCAAATAATTCACAAGCCATCAAACAAAGAGTTGGGCGCATTCGCTTTCCGCCCATACTCATCACATATTCAATAGGCTCATATAAACTTCTAGGTTTTTCTACTGGCTCTATTTTGTTAGCCAATAAATCATTAATTCTATTTCTTAGTGTTCCGAGTATTTGCATGTGGTGGTGTAATATGTAAGTTGGTGAATTGTTGTTTCAAAAAACAAGAAAAATCAAGAATTTAAATGATTGTAATCTTTGATGATTGTAGCTAAAAATTTACGCGAGGGCAGTTCTGTTCCAGTAATTTGGAGTATCTTCTTCACCCTGTCCGATAATTTTAAAATGGCATAATTGTGTCGGGTGCGCTTGGCAGTTTCCAATACTTCTTTGATAAGGGTCACATCTTTATCGCTTAATGATTGTACCTGCGGAAAGGTGACCTCATGGTTTTCATCCGTTAATACAAATAAGGTATCGTCTAAAGTTGTGGCATTTTGCAGACTAATTACAATGGTTCCTGCTGCAATATCGCCCAATCGCTGCCCTTTGCCATTGACAATGAGTGTGCCGAGTGCCAAGCCACCAAATGTAAGGCTGATGTCTATTAAACGAAATAACCAGCGTAAAAAGTAACTGCCAATAGATACTTGCCGACCATCTAAATTAACAACTTTGATTTTCATTTGTTTTTTACCCAAACTTTGCCCTTCCATAAATACTTCTGAAACCAAATGATAGAGCGAATAGGGCAGCATAAGGAATAGCACTCCTATCCACATATTGCTTTCAAGGATGCCTATAAAACCCAGACAAATACTCGACAAAAAAATGTAGGTAAACAAAATAATATAATCAATTATTGCTGCTATGAAACGGTCTGCTAAACCAGCAAGTTCGTATTCAATGCTTACGTTTTGGGTGGTATCAATGGTTATTTTTCTCATAAAATATTGGGGGTTTGTGGTTGTGAGTTTTGTGGTTGTGAGTTTTGTGGTTGTGAGTTTTGTGGTTGTGGGTTTTGTGGTTGTGAGTTTTGATATTGAATCAATTACATGAAAGCAAAAACCCTTTAAAACTCTAAAAAAAGTCAGAAATTTAACTATAACATCTTGTTTCCAAAAATCCAAATAGCCTAAAAGTACAAATCACTTTGGAAACATGCCTAGATGTTTAAAAACAAAAGCCCAGCGTTCGGTATATTTTTCTATGTTTTGCTGTGTTGTTTTGCCTCTGCCATGCCCTGCTTTTTGCTCTACCCGAATCAATATAGGGTGTTTTCCTTGATAGTTATGTTGTAATTGGGCAGCAAATTTATAGGAATGTGCTGGTACTACCCTATCGTCATAAGCTGCGGTAAGGATAAAAGTTGCAGGATAGGGCAAATTCGGGCGAATGTTGTGATAAGGAGAATAGCGATATAAATAGTCGAAATCATAAGGGTTTTCGCTTGATCCATATTCATGCACCCACGACCAGCCGATGGTAAAATGCTGATACCGCAACATATCCATTACCCCAACAACGGGCAGTGCTACCTTATACAAATCAGGTCGTTGATTCATCACTGCGCCAATCAATAAACCGCCATTAGAATGTCCTGTTGCTGCTAATTTTTCGGGTGAAGTATACCCTTTCTCAATCAAATATTCAGAAGCGGCAATAAAGTCATCGAATACATTTTGCTTTCGCTCCAAGATACCTGCTTGATGCCATTCCTCGCCATACTCCCCTCCACCTCGCAAATTAGCCACCACATAAATGCCTCCACTTTCATAAAAAGGCAAATTTTCAATCTTAAATTCTGGCACTCTCGAAATATTAAAGCCTCCATAGGCATATAGCAAAGTAGGATTTTTTCCGTTATATTTCAAATTTTTTTTGTGTGTTATGAACATCGGAATCTTTGTCCCATCTTTACTGGAATAAAAAACCTGCTGCGTTTCATAATTATCAAAATCAAAATCAATGCTTGATTTTTGAAAAACAGTGCTTAATTTTGTTTGAAAATTATATTTAAAAATAGTTGGCGGATATAAAAAGGATTCAAATTTGTAAAAAGCAACAATATCGTCTTTATTGCCAACAAAAGATTGCACCCTACCAATACCGGGCAAAGGAATTTCGCCTTCTTTGCGTCCACTTGGCGAATAAATCACCAAATGACTGCTCACATCTTTCATATAATGTGCCACTAATTTAGTAGCTGCAAAGGTAACATTTTGTAAGGTATGTTTTTGTTCAGGAATAACTTCTATCCAATTTTCTTCTTCGGGACGGTACATATCTACTAACACCAGACGGTATTTAGGGGCGTTGCGATTGGTGAGCATCAACAACTTGCCCCGCCATTGGTCAATCACTTGGTTGTTGCTTTTGAAATCGTTGATAATCGGTTTGAAACCCGCATCTAAATGATTGGTTTTGGCATAGGCTAATGAGTTGCCTTGCCCTGCTCCTTCCCAAGCGTACAAAAGCAAGGTACGCTCATTGTCAATGGTTTGTGTATTAAAAGTTTGCTTGGGATTGTCTATGTTTTGATAGATGAGTTCATCTTTTTCTTGTGATGTATTTAGGCGATGGTAATAAATTTTGGGAAATTGATTTTCAGAGGATAATTCCTGTCCCTGTTTAGGTGCGTCATATCTACCATAAAAAAAGCCGTCCTTGAACCAAGCGATAGTAGAAAATTTGATGTGTTTGAGATGATCGGGTAGCTTTTGTTTCGTTTCTACATTCATCACAAAAAATTCTTGCCAGTCAGAGCCGCTTTTGGATACGCCATAAGCAAAGTGCTTTCCATTTTTAGAAAAAGCTGTTGTAGATAGCGATACAGTGCCGTCTAATGAAAAGGTATTGGGGTCTAAAAATACTTCGGGCATTCCCTTAAATCCGCGTTGTTGATAGAGGACATTTTGGTTTTGCAGGCCTTCATTTTTATAAAAATAATAATAGTCTTCCAGTTTTCGAGGCACGCCATACTTGGGATAATTCCAAAAGTTTTTTAATCGCGCTTCAATGCGGCTGTTAAATGCGATATTGCCTAAGTATGCATCTGTCAACTCATTTTGCTCCTCTACCCAGCGTTTTGTATCAGTACTATGAGCATTTTCCAACCAGCGATAAGGGTCATTCACCTCTACACCATGATAATTGTCTACTACTTTTATGCGTTTTGCTTTGGGATAGTCCAGTTTCTCGGTTTTCTGCTTTTTCAGCACATAAGCCTGATCATTATCTCCCCACAGTAGCTGCCCATTTTTATCAAAACCTTTATCAATAAACTTTAAACTATCTTTGTAAACCATTACTTTAGAGGTAGCATAAGCAGCTCCACGCAAATGACTTTCACAACTTCCTTCTACAGTTTCGCCTTTAAATACGCCATTTTCCAGATGCATAAAAAGGGAACAACCATCTCGTAATTCCAAAACTTCGGGGCTTAATTGTTCAAAAATAATTGTATTATCCCACTGATTAATTAAACGTTCTGGCTGTGGAATTTTATAAACTACCATTTCATACTTACCTTTGCCCAAGCTTTTTAGTTGATAAATACGCTGACGATAAGGTTGGTGTTGTTGATTAGCCAATGCCTGTTCAATATATAGCCAATGCCCATCTGTCCGTTCTTGCCAGATTGGATGGACTTCTAAGGTCGTATTATAAAAGGCATCGTTGGTAATGGCTTGTTGGTAACTATTAAAAGAACCCGTCATCCATTCTGCTAATTGCTTCACCTCCATATTGAATCGCTTAGTTGTTTTTTTCATTTTTTGAGCAGTACAAGCCCATAAACAAACACTCAAAAAAATCAAAATAACAGCTAGTTGTCTCATAAGCCGATGCTTTTTCTATGTATAAATAAAATCAAGTTGGCTGTTAGAAGTTAGAAATCAGAACTTAGAGATTAGAAGTCGGGTATTTTCAAAAATGCATAGTAAATAGATTGTCTTATATCTCACATCTATTTACTCATAATTTCTAATTCATCATTCAACAATTAAAAACAGTTAGTTGATTTTAGATAAATCTAATTTTATATTTACTTTATTTTATGAAAAAAATAGCCCCATCTGAACTGATACTTAATGCAGATGGCAGTGTTTATCACCTGCATTTGCAAGCTGAACAAATCGCTACTACCATTATTACTGTAGGCGATCCTGATCGAGTACCGATGGTATCTAAACATTTTGATACCCTAGAGATACAAGTGCAAAAACGAGAATTTGTTACCCATACAGGTTTTCTAAATGGTAAGCGATTGTCGGTTATTTCTACAGGAATTGGCACAGATAACATTGACATTGTACTCAATGAACTGGATGCGCTGGTTAATATTGATTTAGCCACACGCACCATAAAACCTGAACATACTTCCTTAGACATCATTCGTATAGGCACTTCTGGAGCTTTGCAGACAAGCACTGCTGTAGATAGCTACTTAGCCACTTCCTTTGCAGTCGGTTTAGATGGTCTCTTGCATTTTTACGCCTCCTCCCCCAACACCGAAGAAGCAACATTAGCTAAATCCTTGCAAGCCCTTTCTTTACCTATACGTCCTTATGTTGCTCAGGGTTCGGAAAAGTTGTTGAATCATTTAGCAAAAGACCTGCCTAAAGGTATAACCGCGACTTGTACAGGTTTCTATGCTCCACAAGGGCGGCAATTGCGCTTGAAGCCTGTTGCCTCAAATTTACTAGACCAATTACAAAATTTCCAATATAAACAACAACAATTTACTAATTTTGAAATGGAAACGGCAGGTATTTATGGGTTAGCTCGCTTACTAGGGCATCATGCCATTTCTCTAAATGCTATTTTAGCTAATCGACCGCAACGTACTTTTAGTCAACATCCTAAAAAAACAGTAGAACGCTTGATTGTACAAACTTTAAAAAGGCTTTGTGGTTGATATTGGATTTTTGGCTGTTAGATATTAGAAATTAGCTGTTAGAAATCAGATATTAGAAATTAGTTTTTAGAATAGATTTTAGCATTTAGCCATCTAGTTCAATCATTCAACAATTTTAGTATAAAAACAAATATGACTACAAAAGTAGACATTTTTTCACAGAAGATAGTACTAATTGGTGCTGGAAATGTGGCATTTCATCTGGCAAATGCGCTACATAATACACCACATAATATTGTACAAATATACAATCGCTCTGAGAAACGTTTGGCAGATTTTAAAAATATCACCCAAAATTTAACCAACAATTTACAAGACATTTTCCCTAATGCCAATGTATATCTGCTTGCTGTTAGTGATGATGCCATCGAAAAAGTAGCTGCACAATTACCGATTCACAAGCAAAGTATTGTTGCTCATACTTCAGGGGCAACCCCTTCGACTGTTTTGCAACAACATCCACATCACGGAATTTTTTATCCTTTGCAGACCTTTAGCCGACATAAAACTGTCAATTGGTCGAATATTCCGCTTTGCTTGGATGGAAATACGCCTGAAACCCTGACCATATTGCAACAATTGGCACAAAGCATCAATCCAAACATTTATTTTATCAACGATCAGCAGCGACAACAATTACATGTGGCTGCTGTATTTGCTAACAATTTTACCAACCATTTATTTGCCATTGCCCAAGATATTTTACAAAAACAGGACTTATCTTTCGACTTACTCAAACCTTTAATTCAGGAAACGGTTATAAAAATACAAAAACATCCGCCTAAAAAAAGTCAGACGGGACCTGCTGTTCGCGGAGATCTTCAAACAATGCAAAGGCATTTAGATTTGTTAAAAAATTTACCTAATTATCAACAATTGTATCAACTATTATCCAAAAGCATAGGAGATTTTTAGCTTTTGAGACTTTTGGGTATTTAGATTTTTGGACTTTTAGCTGTTAACAACTTGTTTATACCAAGCCATTTAATCTTTTTAAAAAATAGCAAAACTGGTCTTGAAATGAAAAAATTAGTTTATTCAGTTGGAAATAGTTATGTTTGCCGACAGGAGTAGAAAAGGAAAAGTTGAAAATTGTTTTTTGAGATTTAAAATGCAATATCAGCTTATAAAAAGGTATGTTTCAAATACAGTGCTTTTTCACCAAACAGTTTGTAGCTATTTTAACAGCTCGTGGATTCGTGATTAGTAGATTCGTTTTTGGATTTTTTGACTTCTTTTTAAATGAGTTCTGTAACGACGGCTTTAGTTGCTATTTTAGCCACAATCACTTACTAATCAGAATTTTACATATAGTATAAGTATTTGTTAGAAGTTTGATATTACTAATTTCTAAAAGCTAAATAGCCAAAAGGCTAAATATCTAAATAGCAAGCTGAACCACATGCATGTGAGCAGGAAAGTGTTAGGAAGAAAATGAAACATACCTATAAAAACAGTCAAATCATATACAAAAAACAATCAAATACTAATAAATCTACCCAATCACGAATCAACAATTCAAAAATCAATGTATACAATAAAAATAAACTTTGAGAATCCCGATGATCTGCACCATCACCACGATGAGGAGGACGATCATCATGAGGAGCATGAACACAATTTTGAGGTTGCTACTGATGAGCAAGGAAAAGAATATGCCATCATCAAAGGGCAGGCTGACCACTCTATTTTGGAGTCCATTATATTGAGTGGGCTGCATTTGCATCACAATTGCGGTGCGGTATGCGCTTGCACAACTTGCCATATTTATGTGCATAAAGGCGAAGATTATATTGAAGAAATCAGCGACCGAGAAGAGGACTATGTAGACCGCGCCATTAATCCACGCTTAGAATCGCGCTTGGGTTGTCAGTGTATTTTGTTAGAAGGTAGTGGCGACATTGAAATTACCATACCAGATCAAAGTGGAATTATTGGGCATGAGCATTAAATTTGGTTAAAAGGTTGAGAAAGTTGTAAGGTTGGAAAGTTTTTTTTATGGCTAAAGCTGTTGTTACAAAAATTATCTAACATACTAAGTAATGCGAAAATAATCGTACTTGACACTTAATTTGTATTAAATCAAACAAATAGACAAAATTAAATAACACTTAAATTTAACATAAGTTGTTAAGGGTGAATTAATTATCTCATGTCTCACATCTTACATCTTACATCTTACATCTTACATCTTACATCTTACATCTTACATCT
>JAHDHV010000241.1:0-5994 GCA_020631155.1 Bacteroidota bacterium
TAATCGCTAATTTCTAACAGCTAAAGAGCCAAAAGGCTAAATATCTAAATAGCAACCTGACCACATGCATGTGGTCAGGCAAAGTGTTAGGAAGAAAATGAAACATGCCAAATTTGGAAAGCTTTAAAGTTTTTATTTTTTTAAAATTCGTAATTATACTAATGTCTACATTGATAACCTTAAAAATATATGTTGTTGTATGAAAAAGAACTTATTAAATACACTATTTTTCTCCTGTCTTTTGTTGGGGCTAGGGTTAAATGCCTGTAATAATGCCAAAAAAACGGCGGATGATGCCAATGTTGAAGCGAAAGAAGAGGCAAACAAGTATTTTGGCAAAAAAATTAGCGCAGATGAAGCCATGCCTATTGCAAAAATGTTGACTGCTATGAACACTGCAAATGAAACCGAAACAGCAGCAAAAATAACAGGAACCATTGAATCGGTTTGCAAAGTCAAAGGCTGCTGGATGACCTTAAAAAAAGACGATGGTAGCACCATGCGCGTAACCTTCAAGGACTACGGATTTTTTGTGCCAAAAGATTGCGATGGTAAAACAGCGGTTGTAGAGGGCATTGCCAAAGTAGACACTGTTTCAGTAGATATGTTGCGACACTATGCCGAAGACGAAGGCCTACCTAAAGAGGAAATCGAAAAAATCACTGAACCTGAAATTGACGTGTCTTTTGTGGCAGATGGAGTAATTATTTTATAGGAGCATATTTTTTTCAAAAAAAATAATGAACTAGGAACCTTTTTCTAAAAAAGCTGTTAATTTAATTACATTTGGCAATCAAGTACAACTATATTGTCAATTATAAACTGTTTGTAGTCATGCCTATATTACTTAAATGCTTGAACTACAATGACATGCAGAGTTAAAATTAAAAAAGTAAAAAGAAAGTGTAAAAAATTATCCCTTTTTCATTGTTTTTCTACTTTAATGTTTTATCTTTGCACCGCTTTAAAAAGTAATACGGTTGACTTCGTAGCTCAGCTGGTAGAGCAACGGCCTTTTAAGCCGTGGGCCCTGGGTTCGAGCCCCAGCGGAGTCACCAAAATATTAACCACAATTTTTTGATTATCAAAAGGTTGTGGTTTTTTTTATGTCCTAAAATACCAAACGTTCACCTACACTTATACGTTCACAGCCGACTATTTAGCCTTTTTTTTAGAAAAATGAACATGCTTAAAATTAACAGCTGATTTTTTTTGTGAAAAAACATTTTTTCCTGATAGCTTGTTTTATTTTTACATTTGATACCTTACTGATTCTATCCCAATCGCTAACAAACAACAATATGGATACTCCACGATATGCTTCAATAAAATATGATATTGCCTTTAAACGTGTTTTTTCTAAACCACATATTTTAAAGGCTTTTCTGAATACTGTATTAAAAGAAATTATTCCGCATCCTATTGTCGAAATAGAATTACAACCCAATGATTTTATTGCAAAAGGCAAGAATCGGCATGTTATAGCAGAGGTGAAACATACCGTTATTGACCTATTTTGTACCGATGAAACGGGAAGGCGAATTTTAGTAGAGCTACAAAAAGGTTCGAGTTTAACCGCATTGGCTCGCTTCCTAGATTACCAATGCCGCAACTATTCTAGTCAATTTAAAACAGGAGCAAAATACGATGAAGTAGTACCCTGTTATAGTATTTGTTGGTTATTTGATATTGCTCCATCCCATAGTTCTTTATTAGAACAAATAACTTTGTGTTCTAGTGAAAAGGATTCACAATGGCTTTTTGATTGGCAAATTGTTGCACTTTATCCCAAAAATCTGGATTGGAAACGTTTGACAAAGGCAGGTACACAGGCAGAATTAGAGGAATGGCTATTATTAGATGTGGTTACTGACTTAGAGCGAGCGAAAAAACTAAAGAGTTTGATTCGTGATGTCTCTGTATCAGAAGCTTTTGAGGAATTAGATTTGTCTTCTTATACAGAATCTCAGCTTCGCTCTATGGAGTTTGAAGTATTTAGTAAAGACTATCAAGAACAACTTGCAGAAAGAGATCAGAAATTATTGAAAAAGGCAGAAGCAGAAAAACGAAAGGCTTTAGCTGCGAAGGAGAAGGAGAAAGAAAAGGAGAAGGCAGAGGCTTTGGCTGCAAAAGAAAAGGAAATGAAACGCACTTTAGCACTCAGTTTGTTGGGAATACTAGACATCAAAACAATCAGTGAAAAAACAGGATTGAGTGTTGAGGAAGTCAAACAACTTAAAAATTAGCCATCCAAAAATATTATTTCTGCACTACTAAAAAAAAGCCACCAATTTTTGATTCGGTGGCTTTTTTCATAAATGTATGTTTACACAAAATCACCTCAATACCAAGGAGAAAAGAAAGTGCGTTTAGGGGCTGGAATTGTGGTAGTTTCAAAACCCCTTGTATTCATTTCTTCGGGCTTTCTACTGTCTATTACATCAGCAGTAGACGGTCGGCTGCTACTGCCAAGCATCTGAACAATGCCAACCGTTGAGGCGTAGACCAAAAAGCCGTTGATAAAGCCAACAAAGTAATTGGCTGCTGTGCCGCCACTAAAATAAACGCCTGCCAACGAGATGATTAGCGCGATAATTAACGCCAGCCATTTGGGGTTGTAGTTGAAGGCATGTTGTATGCCATTCGCCATAATAAAAGTCGCCGTAGTTGCCCCTGTGAGGGTAAACATGCTTTCAGGCGTAAAAAAATCTTGCGGGATGTCCATAATTTTATTTGAATTTGGTAATAGATATAAGACACAAGACACAAGACATAAGACATAAGACATAAGACATAAGACATAAGACATAAGACATAAGATGTAAGACATAAGACATAAGATGTAAGATGTAAGATGTAAGATGTAAGATGTAAGATGTAAGATGTAAGATTTTTTATTTGGTTTGATAAGTAGGCACTCGATTTGCCGTCTAAAAAATGATACCTTTATACTTCTGGCAATAGCTTACGTCCAATTTTTAGTAAAGTTAAGGAATTTTACAAAAATAAACTATGCTGATCTATATCGCTCCTTTATTTTATTCGTATATCTGATTGAAAAAGAAATGCCTATTTCTAGGAGACATCAAACATAAATAGGTAACATGAGATAAGATAAAAATCAAAGAATAAAAAAATAAATAATGAAAATATACCTAATTATTATTGGTTTGCTGCTGTCTATTAATGTCTCTGCACAGATGATTTCGGGAAAAGTGACCGATGATAACAATGAACCTCTGGTGGGGGCAAATGTATATTGGTTAGATACGACTATTGGGGTATCTACAGACGAGGAGGGGCAGTTTGAATTGTCAGTAGAGAATATTTTTAATAAAAAAATAATTGTAAGTTTTGTTGGGTATTCTTCTGATACTGTTGAGGTAAATAATCAATCCTTTATAGCATTTACACTCCAAAAAACGCAAATGTTTGACGAAGTTGTGGTGCAGGGACGCAGGGATGGCATCATTCTTTCCAACCTAAACGCCATTAAAACAGAGCAAATTACTGAAACCGAACTCAAAAAAGCTGCCTGTTGTGATTTGGCGGGCTGTTTTGGAACACAAGCATCTGTCCAACAGCAAACTACCAACATCATTACCAACTCTAAGGAGCTCCGCATTTTGGGTTTATCAGGTGTATACAACCAAGTTTTGATGGACGATTTTCCGATGATACAGGGTTTATCTTACACCTATGGCATTAGCAGTGTGCCGGGTACGTTAGTTAACACTATTTACGTTTCCAAAGGAGCAAATAGCGTATTACAAGGCTACGAAAGTATTAGCGGACAAATTAATGTGCGAACAAAAGAACCCGATCAAACAGACAAATTATTGTTGAATGTATATATAAACAGCTTTTTGGAAAAACATTTTAACGCAAATTATGCCTTTAAAAAAGGAAAATGGAGCAATTTGACGGCTTTTCATACGGTACAGCCAGCTAGAAAAACGGATAGAGACGAGGATAATTTTTTAGATTTGCCTTTATTGACGCGTTATATGTTGTTTAATAAATGGAAGTATAGAAATGAAAATGAAGTGGGATGGAGTAGTAAAATTGGCTTGCGTTTTTTGAGGGAGCAAAGAATTGGTGGGCAAATGAATTTTAATGCTTCGACTGATAAAGGGAGTTCCGATGTTTATGGGCAAACGATCAATTTTAATCAGCCCGAAATCTGGAATAAAACGACTTATCGCTTTAATAATCAACATGCCATCGTCTTTTTAGGCTCTAGTTTTTATCAAGACCAAAACTCCTTTTTTGGGACAACAAAATACAATGCACAACAAGCAAGTTTTCAGAGTAATCTTCGCTATGAGTTCGATTATTCAGCGCATAATTTAAAAACAGGCATTAGTTTTCGCTACCTTAATTTGAATGAAAATATTGATTTTACCAATGAAAATGTAATTCAAAACTACAATGGAAATTACCAGCGCAAAGAGTATATCCCAGGTATTTTTGTGGAAAACACCCTGCATTTTTTCGGTGATAAACTCACTTGGATAGCAGGCATCAGAGGCGATCACCACAATCAATTTGGCTTTCGACTAACGCCAAGAACGCTATTGAAATATGATATTACCCCAAAAGCAGTGATTAGGGCAAATATTGGAACAGCTTGGCGGACAGTTAATTTATTTAGTGAAAATATCAACCTACTCGTCAGTTCGAGGGACATCATTTTTGAGGAGGCATTGCAGCCAGAAGAAGCCATTAATTATGGGGTAAACATCACCCAAAAATTTGGAGAAAATAATCTTTCGGGCTATATCAGTGCCGATTACTACCATACAAATTTCCAAAATCAAATTTTTCCCGACTACGATTCCGACCCGACTAAAGCCATTATCAAAAACTATACAGGCACCAGCATCAGCGATGGCTTTCAAGCAGAATTATTTTTAAAAATATGGGAGCGATTTGAATTGAAAACCAGCTACAACTATTTAGATGTTTATCGCGAAGTAGGAGATGTCAAAAAACGCCTACCTTTTAATTCCAAACACAAAGTACTAACAACCTTCAGCTACCGCCCTCTCCACAATAAATTCCACTTCGACATGAACCTACATTGGCTAGGCGAGCAGCGACTCCCCAACACCGCTTCCAATCCAGTCGAGTATCAAAACCCCGATTTCTCCAAGCCCTACACCCTCGTCAACGCACAGTTTACCTACAATTTCAAAAACTTTGAAGTATACACAGGCTGCGAAAACATCTTCGACTTCCGACAAAAACAGCCCATCATTAGCTGGCAAAATCCCTTCGGTCCCTACTTCGACACCAGCTCCGTTTGGGGACCAACAAGAGGGCGAGAAATCTATCTTGGCTTTAGGTATTATTTGAAGGAAATTTATAAAAAGGAGAAAAGTGTGGAAAAGGAAAAGGGGTTTGTGATGTAGAATATAGGTATTGAATTAAAATATAGGCAAAAAAGCCACTAATCAAAAATAAGAATTATCTTTGTGAAAAGTAAAAAAAATGAAGATTAAAAAATTATCCTATACTGATCCCAATTGGAAATTAGAAAACTTACAATTAGGAAAAGTGAATCTTATTGTTGGTAAAAATGCGGTAGGGAAAACCAGAACTTTACAAACAATAGATTTATTGGTAAAAATGCTTACCCAAAAAAGAGATTTAAACAGGAAATGCGAATGGAGTATTTTATTTGAAAATAATAAGGGTGAAGAAATTAGTTATGAATTTAGTATAATCCATCAAGCAGAAATACAAGGATTTGCAGTTCAATATGAAAAAATAGTTTTTAATGGAGAATTAATTTTATCAAGAGGGCAAGATAGTTATAGTGAAAAAGTTAAGATAAGGAACTATTTAAATGGTAAAGATGAGGAAATTTATCCGCCTGATAATAAGTTAGCTATTCATACAAATAGAGATGTTAAAAAATATCCTTTCTTGGAAAGTATAGCTAATTGGGCAGAACAATCTTATGGATTTAAGTTTGGCAATATTAGCCCG
>JAHDHV010000241.1:6094-9184 GCA_020631155.1 Bacteroidota bacterium
TATAGCTAATTGGGCAGAACAATCTTATGGATTTAAGTTTGGCAATATTAGCCCGTACTCATTGCTCAATCAACAAGAATATGACTTATTAACAGCAGTTGAAGATATACCTGATTTATTTAGAGCACTTACACCGATTGATAAGGAAGAAATCATAGCCGATTTTAACAGTTTAGGATATAATATTACAAACATTTCTCTACAAAAACGAGAAGTAAGTCCTATTATGTTTGTTAAAGAAGAGGGTGTAAAGAAGGCCATACCTCATTTTGCACTTTCTCAAGGCATGTTTCGCTCGTTAGCTGTAATTGTATATCTACAATATCTTATTAGTCGAAAAAAGCCTGCAACAATTGTCATTGATGATTTATGTGAAGGATTGGATTATGAGAGAGCGACAAAATTGGGTAAGCTTTTATTTAATAAAGCATTAAAAAATAATATACAACTAATAGCTACTTCTAATGATAACTTTTTGATGGAAGTAGTAGACTTAGAATATTGGAATGTACTTATTCGAGAAGGGAAAAAGGTAAGAGGGGTTAATGCAAAATCTAATCCTGAACTCTTCGAAGATTTTAAATTTACAGGACTGTCTAATTTTGATTTTTTCTCCTCTAATTATCTTAAAACTCTTCAAAAATGAAAAAGATAGCAATATTTGTTGAAGGGCAAACTGAGCTAATTTTTACTCGCGAACTATTGCTTAAATGCTTTGAATGGCAAGGAATTTGGATAGAGTGTTATACGCTCTTTAATGATGTAAATTTAATTCCTGTTGATTACTCCTATAAATCCCCTAATGCTATAGTATATTATCAAATAATCAATATTGGAAATGATGCAAAAGTATTATCTGCTATACTAAAAAGGGAAAAATATCTTTATAGCCAGTCATTTAATAAAATAATCGGTTTAAGAGATATGTATTCCAAAGAGTATAAACAAGCTGTCAAAACACAAGAAATTAAACCTGAGATAAATCAAAAGTTTATAGAGGGACATCTTTCAACAATTAAAGCTCGTGCTAAACATCCAGAAAAAATTGAGTTTCACTTTGCCATTATGGAATTAGAAGCGTGGTTATTAGGTATCAAAGATATTTTTTTTCGTTTTGATAAAACACTTACTGATGAAAAAATTGAAATGGAATTGAACGTTAAGTTAAGCGCGATTGATCCAGAGCGAGAGATATTTCATCCTGCAAGCCTTGTGAGTAAAATAATGAAAATAGTAGGAGATAATTACGACAAAAAGAAAGGCGAAGTAAACAAGTTTATGGGACGAATTACTAAAGAGGATTTTCATAGCTTATTGGAAAGTGGAAAATGTAATACATTTAAGGGGTACTTTGAATCGTTAGAGATAAATACGACACAGAAGAAGTAGAAACTTACCCTTGAAAACTTGTATAGCTTACAAAAAAGTTGTCTATGCGAACTGTAAAAAGAATTATTAAAATTCAGCAAATTGAGGAATACAAAGTATTTGCTTTATTTAGCAATGGAGAATCCAGAATTATTGATTTTAAGGAAGTCTTTAAAAAATGGGGCGTAAAAAAAGGAGACTTTGAATATCCTTTAGTGGATTCATTAGAAAAGTTCCATCAAATAGCAGTTATTGATGGAACTTTTGCATGGAAAAACATCACTCGAAAATCGAAAGATGAAGAAGGGAATGAAGTTGTATATCACTTAGATTTTGATCCAATTATCATGTATGAGTTAAGTGAAAGTAATCCCGAAAGAACAATAGATATTGGTTTAATGATTAAACAATCTCGTAAAGAATTGGGGCTAACAGAGGAAGAATTAGCTGCCAAATGTGGGACTTCAAAGCACTATATCTCAAGAATTGAAAACAATAAATCAGGAATTGAAATCACCACTTTAATAAAGATAATTGAAGGCGGACTTGGTAAAAGACTCCAAATAAGTATCGTTTGAGGCAAAACTACCCCCAAAAAAACTACACCTCAACCCCACAATACCTCTCCAACAACTCCCCCGAAATAGCCACCACCGCCGATTTAGGGATACTACTACCGCCTTCGGGCCAATTACTTGTCAATTCTGTTTTACTTTTAGAACCCTCTCCTGGGTGCTGTACACATAAAAATAACGTAGAGCCATCCGCCGTAAAGCAAGGACCTGTAAACTCTGCATCTACAGGGGCACTGGCAATTTGAAAAACTTTGCCTGCATCTTCACCACTCATCGGTACAAAGTATAAACCGTTGTGTTGGAATACTTTATAGGTGTCATTGTTGATTTTGCTACCCGAAATATCGGAGGTAAACCACAAATTACCTTTGGGGTCGAAAGCCATATTGTCGGGGCAGGCAAAACCCGTTTCTTCGCCACCAGCTAGGAAAGTTTCCGATTTGAAGGTCAGCGATAATTTGTCGGCATCGTCTTCCACCAATTTGAGGATAGAACCATAGTGATTGCCTTTGGGAACATTGTTGGTGAGTGCTACCAAAACATTGCCCGTAACAGGGTCAATTTCGATGTCTTCGGGGCGGTCTAGGGGCGTGCCGCCGACTAATTTGGCCGCTTCTCGCAATCGAATCAACACATCGGTTTGGCTGTCAAAATGCTCTTTTAAAACGGGCTGCTCGTTGATGTCTAAAGAAATCCATTCGCCTTTTTCCGTATTGGCAACATACAGCGTTCCCTCTTTTAAATCTTTGGGATTTTTGGAAATAAATTTATACAAACATTCATCATTTGCATCATCACCTGTATAAACCACCACACGACCGTCTTTGGTTTGGTGAACAGTCGCACACTCATGCGCGCAACGCCCTAAAGCAATGTGTTTTTGCGCTTCACCCGTTTTCAAATCCACTTCTACCACCCAACCGTAATGCTCTGGTGGATAGTCAAAATATTCTTTCCAACCATAACCACCCGGTATATGCTTGGGATTTTTGGGGTCAGAATAGTCCGTTTCTCCGTAATAATGATCGTAATTTTCTTCACAAGTTAGCACCGTTCCCCAAGGCGTAACACCGCCCGCACAATTGGCGAAAGTACCAATAGCCACCTTTTTGCCCATAATCGGCTCATCCCAATTAAAAGGAATTTC
>JAHDHV010000242.1 GCA_020631155.1 Bacteroidota bacterium
TGTTTTTTAAATTTATTAAAAAAATAAAAACTTTAAAACCTTGTAACTTTTCAACTTTCCAAACTCCAAAACTTTTCAACCTTACAAACTCCAAAAAAAAATATTCACCAAAAAAAACAAATAATTTTATGAAAAAGATCACTATTTTACAACTTATCGCCATCGCTTTATGCAGTTTTTTTGTAAATGTGATGGAAGCAAAAGCGCAAAGCCAACAACAAGGACAAATCAAATATAACCGACTAACAGACAATCGCTTAGAATTTTGGGTAACCAATCTCCCCAAAGTTCATTTTGAATGTTCTGACTACTTTAATGACAACAACTATAATTTTTTATGGTATTTTGGGGATGGACAATACTCCCAAGCAGACAAACCTATACATGAATATCATGATACAGGCACCTTTACAGTTCGTGTAGAATCTATACCTATCTATGGCACTACTGAACCTGAAATTATTATTCTTGAAGAAAATGTAGAAATTAGTGGAATACAAGCTAAAGTTCCTCGTAGAAAAATGAAACATGGTAAACTAGAGATAAGAAATAGCTGTCAGTTAGTACCGAATACAAATATTAGTTTTGTGATTAGCCACAATTATTTAAAAGAAAAAAAAATGCAAGTTGATCCCCAATCTACTACTAAACCCGTTAAACTAATCAGACATACAGATAATGTAAAAATCGTTTTTCAATATCCATGTAATCAATTTGATTTTAAACAGGGCATTTCTCCAGACTACGCACTAAGGCAATTAAATAATGATTGTTTAATTATTTGGAAGGCTAATACAGATATAGATTCTACCAAAAATTTACTAGTTGCACTTGATGTCAAAGATGAAATTGCCGTTCCACATAATTCTACAATACCATTTATTTATAAATCTATATTAAACAACGACTTTACCAATCCCATTCGAGAGGACACCCTTTATCTACAAGTTGGAAAGTCTTTAGACCCGAACAAAAAAGAAGTCAATTTATCACATATAACTAGAGGAGTACACACCCTTAAATATCAAGTACATTTTCAAAATTTAGGGGATGCCTTTGCCTACAAAGTTCGCATTGAAGATCAAATTGATGAATGGTTAGATATTAATACGTTAACTTTAACAAAAGTAGTCGTTGGCAGCCCTCCACAGTCGTTTGCCCCTTTTACTCCAGATAAAGACATAGATAATCGCGTAGTTACCTTTCACATCAACGACATTGCGCTACCCGGAACTGGTTCCCGTGGTTATAATCGTTGCGCCGCACAGTCTACGATGGGCTATATAGAATATGAAATTAAGACCATTGATTTTTCACAGCCCTACTATAGTAATGGTGACTTGATTCCTGATGGTAGTGCTTTTGGGAGCTATGCCGATATTTATTTTGATGATAATGGTGCCATTAGAACCAATGATGTTTATACACAATTAGATGTTAACAATTCTTTTTGTCCAATACTAAAGGATGTATCTACTGAAAATTGGAATGACACCCTTGTTTTAACTTCAGTGCAAGAAACCATTACAACAGAAAACTTGGTGGCAGATAGGACTACCTCAACTGTATTTGATGCTGGAAAAAATATTACATTAAAAAGTGGCACTTTGATACAAGGCGACTCTTGGCTAGTTATTGATGGTTGTGGAGCAGGCAATAATCCGACATTCAAACAAGGCAATAACAATATACAAAATACTGATTTACAAGAAGATATTTCGTTATTTAATACAAAAAAACAACAACTTAAAATCTATCCTAACCCATTTAAAAATAGCGCGACCATTGAATATGAATTAAATGAAAAAAGCCCAGTTTCTTTGCAAATCTTTAATATTAATGGCCAGCTTAGAGAAACACTACAGAATGGGGAATGGATGGAAGCAGGCAAACATAAAGTTTATTTTGATGCTAGTGATTTACCAAATGGTATTTATTTATGTAAATTGCAAACAAAAAAAGAGCAATTCAGCCTAAAATTACAGATTTTTAAATAATTTTAAGCTTTGCTTTTGGGTATGTTTCAAATACCGTACTTTTCAACCAAACAGCTTATACCTACTTTGATAGGTTGTAGATTTGTGATTCGTGATTCGTTTTTAGACTTTTGATTTTTTAAACGAGTTCTGTAACGAAGGCTTTAGCCATCATAGTAGCTCCAAGTATTTAGCAGTTAGGGAATTGCATATAATAGGAGTATTTAGGGGAAATTTGTAACTACTAATTTCTAAATAGCAAGCTGAACCACATGTATGTGGTTAGGATAGTATTAGGAAGAAAATGAAACATACCTGCTTTTGAGTGTGTCAGAAATTTAGGGAAAGGCAAGATATGCTTTACTTTGAAAGATGAATATTTACTTTTCCAGTAAATAAAATATCTTTTTTTAAATGGCGTTTAAGAGCGACCTTGAAAGTTTTTGCGTTAAGAAAATTGGTAGGAACATCGTTAAGAAATATCCGCAGTGATACGGATTCTAAAAACCTAGAGAATTTAAATAAACGCTTTAAAGCTTGACTATCAACTACTTATTTTGATTTAAAAAAGGAGTATCGCCTTAGGAGATTTTAGATATTCTTAGCAATTTTTAGCGAAAAAGTTTCACCGTCTTGATTTTTTTCTTTCTTTTTTTATCAAGAAAAAAAGGAAAAAAACGTAGGTAAAGCAATGCCCTCTAAAGATTAAGGTAAATAGCTCTTATAGGAAATCCCTCTTTTCTTGACACACTCCCTGCTTTTGGTTGATGGAAACATCGAACTGTCCATCAACTAAAAGTATCATTCACCATTACCAAAAATCACAAAAATGCTTCGTTTTCTACTGCTTATCGCTGCCATTTTCTTAAGCCTTATTTCCTATGGCCAAGATATTCCCACAGATACAACATTAGCTAAAATTTATACAGAAAAAGCCAATTCCTTAAAGAATACCCATATAGACAGTGCTATTTTTTATTTCAATAAAGCAGCAACTATCTTTAAAAAAGTAGAAAATTGGCAAGAATATGGAAAAAGCCTTGCTAGTTTGGGTAGACTTCACAAAAAAAAAGAAGACTATAAAACCGCTTGTAAGCTTTTACATCAAGCCAATAAAAGTATTTTACAAAACCAACTTTCAGATGCTGTTTTTCTAGCTAAAAATTATAATTATTTAGCTTTTATTTACATTAGAGAACTTAATCAACTAGATTCTGCAAAAATAAATTTAGAAAAAACAATTAAATTATTAGAAGAAAAAAACATTCCAGATAAAAACATTGCCTACGCTTACAAAGAATTAGGGAATATTTTTCATAGAAAGGAAAAAATCAAACAAGCAGAAATTTATTTAAATAAAGCCCTAAATACTTACCAAACAATCAATAATAAATCTGGCGAAATTGGTACTTTATTAACGCTTGCACTTTTATACAGAAATACAGGGAAGGCAGAAAAAACATTCAAAAATACAGGGAAGGCGGAAAAAGCATTACAAATTTTTAATCAAATCCTAAAGGAGCCTGCTGCTAAACCCGAACAACGAGGAATTGCAGCGAATAATTTGGTTGATTTATTAATGAACAAAGGACAAGTTGATGAGGCTTTAAAAAATATAGATACTGCAATCAATATTTTCAAAAAAATAGGAAAAAAAGATTGGTTATCAGCAGCTTATGGTACAAAAGCAAGTATTTTTACAAAACAAAAAAAATGGGCGGAATCAGTGGAATTTCTACAAAAAGCCATTGAACTACAGGACACAATAAGTCAAAAAAATAGAGACTTAGGACGCTTGTTAAATAATTTGGCTTGTCTCTATCAGGAAAAAGGCAAATTTGCGGAGGCACTCCTTATACATCAACAATCTTTACAAGCCCATATACCCAATTTTAAACCGATTGATGCTATAACAAACCCTAGTGCGGAAGTGTTACAAGCAGCAAGTAGTGAGCCTAGAATTATTGAAAGCCTACAAGCTAAAGCGCAAACTTTCTGGCAACAATATCAGCAAAATCAACAACTAAATAGCCTTGAAAATGCACTAAATACCTACACCCTCACTGTACAACAAATTGATTTGGTCAAACAACAATTAGACGCTGATAAAGCAAAAGAGTATTTACATGAGGTTTTTTATCCTGTTTATGAAAATGCGCTGCAAGTAGCTTTAATCATCTATGAAATAAAAAAAGAAATAAAATATCTCGAACAAGCATTTCATTTCTCTGAAAAAAATAAAGCTAGTATACTATTGGCAGCCATCAAAGAAATGGAAGCAGAACAAAATGCCAATATTCCTGATAGTTTATTACAACAAGAGCAAAAATATAAACAAAAATTAATAGACTTACAATATCAAAAAGCAAAAACATCTAATTTAGAAAGTTATAATAATTTCATATTTGAATATAACAAACTATTAACAAATACAAAAAAAGAAATAAAAAATCATTTTCCTACTTATACCAATTATTACAAATTCATCCCCACATCCTCTGCTACTCAATTACAAATCCAACTCAGCAAAGAAGCTAAAAAAACAGCCTTACTCGAATATTTTATTGGTGATTCGACCATTTACACTTTCGCCATTACTGATAAAGAGTTTACATATACAGCTACTCCTAAACCTAATAATTTTGATACCTATTTAAACCAATTGCGTGATTTTTTAAAAGCTCCCAATACCAGTCAACAAAGTTATGAACAATATACAAGCATTGCTTACCAACTCTATCAAATTTTACTACAAGCAAATTTAGAAACACTTTCTAATGATTCAAAAGTAGAAAGATTAATCATTGTTCCTGATGGAAAATTGGCTTATATTCCTTTTGAAATACTCTTGACAAGAATGCCTAAAGTAACTAAAAAAGCAACTAAATATAGACTTTCGCAACTAGATTATTTATTAGAAAAATATGTGACTACTTATGCGCCTTCTGCTACTTTATGGCAGGAAAGTTTGGATAAAAAAAGCGACCCAACTGCGCCCATTACTTCCAATTATGTGGGGTTCTGTCCCCAATTCGAGGCACAACCTGATTCTTTGACGACAAAGGGTTGTAGTGGTGAAATACTCTCTCCCCTTGAGTACCCTACAACAGTTACCGATATTTGTCAACTCTTTGGCGGTCAGGCATATATGATGGAAAAAGCAAATAAAAAAACCTTTGAACAAAAAAGCGGAGACAGCAAAATTCTGCATCTCTACACACATGCCTGTGTCAATGATGCTGATCCAATGAAAAACCAAATTTTCTTTACCGATGCGCCTGCCTACAACTACGAACTCTACGGTCTACAACTCAATGCCGACCTCGCCGTATTAACTGCCTGCAAAACAGGAGTAGGTGAATTAATTAAAGGTGAAGGCATCATGAGTTTGTCGCGTGCTTTTATGTATGCAGGCTGCCCCAGCGTTGTTACAAGCCTCTGGAAAGCGCATGATGGCACTACACATGTGATTACCAAACAATTTTATCAAAACTTATATGATGGACTACCTAAAGATGTAGCCCTACAGCAAGCAAGATTAGATTTTTTAGAAAATAAAAGTAACAATAGTTCGATACATCCCTTTCATTGGGCTTCTTTTATACATATTGGAAATCACCAATCCGTTGATTTGCAACAAAATAAATGGTGGAAAAAGTGGTGGTTGTGGGGGGCATTGCTGTTGACAAGCATATTAATTTTGGGCTTATGGCGGATATTCATACAATCTCAATAGAGTGTGTCAAGGATTTAGGGAATAGCCAAATGTTATTCAAATAAAAGGGGGAAATTTACTTTTTCCTAAAATAAAATATTCTTTTTTTATTGGTTTTGAAGAGCGATCTTGAAAGTTTTTGTTTCTTTTTTTATCAAGTAAAAAAGAAAAAAACGTAGGGCCAGGGAAACTTTTTAAGATTAAGAAAAATAGCTATTATACGAAATCCCTCTTTTTCTGACACACTCATCTCAATAACTTAACAATTAAGACGGTTTTTTATTTTTCCCATTCAAAACAATTTCATAAATTACAAATTCCTGTAGTCTCGGACAATCATCAAAGGCAGGATGTTGGAAAGTACCAATTTTTTCCATGCCGATTTTCTGCATAATGCGCGCTGATTTTTTGTTTAAAATCGGCGTTATCGCACATACATTGCTGATACCAAGTTGTTCAGAGGCATAACGCAAACACGCTTTTGCTCCTTCCGTTGCAAATCCCTGATTCCAATGATCGGGATGTATGCGCCAACCTATATCAATGCAAGGCGTAAATTCAGATTCAAAATGTTGCTCTGAAAGTCCGATAAAACCAATCATTTTACCTGTATCTAATCGCTCAACAGCAAAATAGCAATAGCCTTTTTCCTGAAATTGCTGTTTCATTCGCTGAATAAAATCGTTAACATATTGCAAATTTTGGGTGCTTGGAAAGAACTCCATCACCACAGGATTGGAACTGATTTCATGCATATCAGACAAATCACTGTCTTGCCATGTCCTAAAGCCAAGTCTTTCTGATGTAAA
Organism: Bacteroidota bacterium; assembly: GCA_020631155.1. Lineage (GTDB taxonomy): Bacteria > Bacteroidota > Bacteroidia > Chitinophagales > UBA2359 > JAHDHV01. The sequence goes on from JAHDHV010000242.1 coordinate 6,501, forward strand.
CAGGTATTTCATATGGGATTGAATTTAGAGGTTAGCTACTAGAGGTTAGCAATAATGAAATAGTAAAGTAACGTCATTAACTTTCTTTATACTTTTGAAAAGAGTATACAAAAGTCATCACTTTTTCTAGGAGATTAGGGGAATGGAGATTTGCGAAAAAGAAGCGCAGGCAGGTCAAAAATCGGTAGCAGCATGGCCTTGCAGCGCAGGAACGATATTTTTGACAAGCGTTTTTGCTTACTTTTTGGGCGAATGCAAAAAGTAAGTCGCCGAAGGCAATCATGGATTTACAGACCGTTTTTTCGGCGAGGGATTCCCGATTATTTACACACATTTGCACCATAAACAAAGCAATTCAAAATCCAAACAAACTACTGCTTTAATTTGTGCATCCTTATTGAATACTACTTTAGTCTATCACTCTTCCAACAACGCTTTTATCACCTTCGCTACTTTGTCGGCATTGGGGAGCATGGCTTTTTCTAAGCCCATATTCATCGGAACGGCGGGCACGTTCACTGCACCGACAACTCTTACCGCAGCGTCTAGCTCTTGGAAACAGTGTTGGGAAATGCGACCTGCTAGGCTTTCTACAAAGGAATTTCGCGTAGGTTCTTCGGTGAGTACCATCACTTTATTATGTCGCCTAACTGATTGATAGACAGCCGCTTCGTCTAAGGGGTTGAGGGTTCGCAAATCAAGGATTTCAATGCAGCCTTTAAATTGTTTGGCAGCATTTAACGCCCAATGAACGCCCATTCCATAGGTGATGATTGTTAAGGTATTACCATTTTCCAATTCCTCCTCACTTGCTTGTAATGCAATGCGCGCTTTGCCTAATGGAATGACGTAATTTTCATCGGGTTCAATGGTTTTCGCTGCTCCCGTACCCGGCACTTTAGACCAATACAAACCCTTGTGTTCCAGCATAATAACGGGATTTGGATCGTAAAAAGCTGCCTTCATCAAACCCTTCATATCTGCCGCATTGGATGGGTAAACAATTTTTACGCCCCGTATCGCCAATAAACACGACTCAATAGAACCCGAATGATAGGGACCGCCACCGCCATAAGCACCGATAGGCACGCGAATAAGCGATTGAATCGGCATTTTTCCCATAGATAAATAACAAGATTTTGCCAACTCACAGGCTAATTGCGTCATGCCCGGCCAAAAATAATCGGCAAACTGAATTTCTACAATCGGCTTCACGCCTGCAATGGACATGCCCGCCGTAGACCCGACCAAATAGGCTTCCTGAATCGCTGTATTGAACACCCGATCATCGCCGTATTTTTGGGCTAAAGTAGCTGCCTCTCTAAATACGCCCCCTAAGCGTCCGCCTACATCTTGACCGTAAAAAATAGCTTCGGGATGGCTTCGCAAAATCTCATCCATCGCATGTAAAGCAGCATCCACCATAATCACGCTTTTACCGTTTTTAGGCTTACGCTCGCCTTGTTCTTGGGTAATTGGTGTAGGTGCAAATATATGGTTTTCAAGCGTTTGAATGTCTGGCTCTGCTGCGTCAACAGCTTTATCAAAATCTTCTGCAACCTTTTTTTTCGCTTTATTTTTAAGCCTTGTTAATTTATTTTTGCTAATGCCACTGTCCAACAATAAGGCTTCCAATTTAGGCAAGGGATCATCTTCGGCATGTGCTGCCAAATCGCTGTCGCCGCGATACCATTCTTTTCGTACCCCTGATGTATGATGCGCCAATAAAGGCACTTTGGCATGTAGCATAACGGGTTTACGCTCGCTTCGCACATAGTCAAATACTTGTTCAACGGTTTGATAGGCAGTCGCAAAATCGCTGCCGTCAATGCTGTAACGTTTTAATCCTTTGAAGCCTCCTGCCCAGTGATAAGCATCGCAATTTCGGGATTCTTCGGCGTGAACGGAGATGCCCCAATCGTTGTCTTGCACTAAAAAAATGATGGGCAATTGTCGAAAAGAAGCGACCTGAAAAGCTTCTGCCACCTCCCCTTCTGTTAAGCTACTATCACCTATGGAACAAACAACTATGCTTCTTTTTTCCTTGTCTATCAGTGATTTATGTTCTAAATATTGTATACCTTGTGCGATGCCAACAGCAGGCAGGGCTTGCATTCCTGTCGCGCTTGATTGATTGGGCATCGTTGGGTAATTCGGATCGTTGCTGCAAGGGTGAGCATAATAGGAACGGCCGCCCGAAAAAGGGTCATCGGCTTTGGCGAGTAGCTGTAACATTAGATCGTAAGCTGAAAATCCTACCCCTAAAAGAATGGAATCATCGCGATAGTAGGGGCTGACGTAATCGTGCGTTTGTAGCAACATCCCTACGGCTAGTTGTATGGCTTCGTGACCGCGTGAAGTGGCATGAACGTATTTGCAAATTTGCCGATGCTCGTCATAAATATCCGTCATGCTGTTGGCGGTCTGCATGAGTTCGTAGGCTTTTAGTAGGATTTCGGTATCTAATGTGGGACTTAATGCCTTTGTTGTCATTTTTTTGTGTAGAATTTACTAACGTTTGTTTGTTTTGGGGAATGATACACTTTTTTTAAACAATAGACAATCAATAGGTGAAAAATTTTTGTCAATAAAACATGTCTTGTATTTTTTAGATAAAAATTGTTATCTTAGTAGTCAGTCAAGATAAAATTGACGATTGCTTTTGGCGTTTTTTGCTCCC
>JAHDHV010000243.1 GCA_020631155.1 Bacteroidota bacterium
TTTATAGCAAAAAAATATTTTTTTTCTTCTAAAGAAAATCAAAACTCACAATCAAAAAACAACTCATAACTATAAACCCTGAAACTCATACTCCAAAACTCACAACCATCTAAACTCCAAAACTAGGCTATATGTTTACTCAAAAACCGCATTAAAGAACGTTTAGCAATGGGCAAAAATGTTTCGTAAAGCGGAAAGGTACAGGCTGTTGAAATGACAAAGGTAGCAGGATTTGGGAGATTTTTATGACGTTTTATCAGATCAATTTTGATGGATTCAAAGGTATTGGTAAATTGCTTGATATACGAATCAATGTAGTTGGTGCGAATGGCGCGATATTTTTCATTGGCACTTTCAAAGATAGTCACCTCATAGCCAAATACCTGTGTATCGCTATTATTTCCATTGCTCAATAACATATAGCCTACATCTGCCGAAAGCGGCATAATACCAATTGGGAAAATACGTAGACTCTGCTCTACGTAATCATAAATCTTTTTGCCATCATTTAAATGCAACTGTATTTTAGGAATAGCAAACTCCAAAATTGCCTCAATTTCATACATATAACGCTCATCATGCATTACCTTTTCATACTCAATTTTGAAATTTTCTAAGTCTATTTTTTTTATTTTTCGAGAAAAATTACTTTTAACTGCTTCTTTATTTTCCTTTAAAGCAATTAAATTTTGATAATGCATAATTAAATCCGCTAAAAATGGATACAACTTCTGTTCATCAAAATGCTTACTTACACTTTGCAAATAACCCAATAGCAAATATTTTTTATATTCTATATCTATTAAGCCCTCTGTAATCCAATTGGTTGTTAGCTTTTTCATAGGTTTATGTTTAAATAGTAAAATGTGAATATAGATTGATTCTTATATGTATTTTAAATATCGAATTTGTCTATCTAACAGTTTGTGGATTCGCAGAGCCCCACACTCTAAAAATAAATATCAACAATTAATTTCTGATCTCTAATTTCTAAATCCAAAAGTCTAAAAATCTAAAAACCCAATAATAGCGACAAATACAACTTTCCCTTAATATTAACGCAACCTGCTTCTGCTTGTTACACTATCCGTTCTAAAATTATGCAATAATGTCAGCTTGAACAAGTTATGGTGCAATTTTTACACCAAAAACGGCAAAAATGACAGAAAAAAACGCTTGGCACAAGTTATGATAAAGGCGTAGTGTCAAAATACTAAATACAAGTCTTTTGTTAATCAAAAAAATCGAGTACAATTATGGATATTAACATCAAACCATTGGCGGACAGAGTAGTTGTGAAGCCAGCAGCAGCAGAGGAAAAAACTAAAGGCGGTTTATTTATTCCTGATACTGCCAAAGAAAAACCACAAAAAGGTACTATTGTAGCTGTAGGAAATGGTAAAAAAGATGAGCCTTTGACCGTACAGGTTGGCGATACTGTATTATATGGTAAATATGCAGGAACAGAGTTAAATATAGAAGGTACAGATTTCCTTATCATGCGCGAATCAGACATTTTCGCAATTGTTTAAATTAACCTGATGTAGAGACGTATATATTACGTCTCCTCCCCCAATACCCCCATTATTTGCAGTTCCCCCTATTCAGCAAATTTTATCCAAAAAAAACAAAAAATTACAACGAATAAAAGATATGGCGAAATTAATCAAATTTGAAACGGACGCTAGAGAGAAACTCAAAAAAGGCGTAGATGCTTTAGCGGATGCTGTAAAAGTAACCCTAGGCCCGAAAGGCAGAAATGTTGTTATTGAGAAAAAATTTGGCGCACCTGCCATTACTAAGGATGGCGTTACCGTAGCAAAAGAAATTGAATTGGAAGACCCAATGGAAAATTTGGGCGCGCAAATGGTGAAGGAAGTAGCTTCTAAAACCTCTGACGTAGCGGGTGACGGTACAACAACTGCAACCGTATTATCGCAGGCTATCGTAACGGCTGGTTTGAAAAGCTTGGCTGCTGGTGCGAATCCAATGGATTTGAAAAGAGGTATTGATAAAGCAGTAGCGGTTGTGGTAAAAAATCTTCAAGCGAACTCCGTAGAAGTAGGCAGCGATATTCAAAAAATTGAGCAAGTAGGTACTATTTCTGCTAACAACGACCCACAGATTGGCAAATTATTGGCTGAGGCAATGGGCAAAGTGAGCAAAGACGGTGTGATTACAGTGGAGGAAGCCAAAGGAACGGACACTTATGTAGACGTTGTAGACGGTATGCAATTCGATAGAGGTTACTTATCTCCTTATTTTGTGACCAATGCCGAAAAAATGAATGCTGAGTTAGAAGCTCCATTTATTTTAATTTATGACAAAAAGATTTCAAATATGAAAGACCTTTTGCCTATATTAGAAAAAGTAGCGCAAACAGGTCGTCCTTTGTTGATTGTCGCCGAAGATGTAGATGGTGAAGCATTGGCAACCTTAGTGGTAAACAAAATTAGAGGCGCACTCAAAGTTGCGGCTGTTAAAGCTCCTGGTTTTGGTGACCGTAGAAAAGCCATGTTGGAAGATATTGCCATTTTGACAGGTGGAGAGGTGATTTCAGAAGAAAGAGGTTTCAAATTGGACAATGCAACTGCCAACCATTTAGGTCAGGCCGATAAAATTGTAATTGACAAAGACAATACAACGATTGTAAATGGTAAAGGCAATAGCGAAGCCATCAAAGCAAGAGCAGGCCAAATTAGAGCGCAAATCGAAACGACAACTTCTGACTACGACCGCGAAAAATTGCAAGAGCGTTTGGCTAAATTAGCTGGTGGCGTTGCTGTATTGTATGTTGGCGCACCTACTGAGGTAGAAATGAAGGAGAAAAAAGACCGTGTGGATGATGCTTTACACGCAACTCGCGCAGCCGTTGAAGAAGGTATTGTAGCAGGTGGCGGTGTTGCTTATGTTCGCAGTATTCCAGCTTTGACAGAATTAACAGGAGCAAATCCTGATGAGCAAACAGGCATTGACATCGTGATTAGAGCCATCGAAGAGCCATTGCGTCAGATTGCTGCTAATGCAGGCTTGGAAGGTTCTGTTATTGTGCAGAAAGTGAAAGAAGGTACTGGTAATTTTGGTTTCAATGCACGTACTGAACAGTATGTTGATTTGTTGGAAGCAGGTGTTATTGATCCAACAAAAGTAACTCGTGTAGCTTTGGAAAATGCGGCATCTATCGCTAGTATGTTGTTGACAACAGAATGTTTGATTGTTGACAAGCCAGCCGAAGAAGCAGCAGCACCAGCAGGAATGCCAGGCGGAATGCCGGGTGGCATGGGCTACTAAAATTAACCCATATAAATAGTTAGACAAGCTAAACAACCTTTGAATTTGTGATAAATTAATTGTTAACAACAAGTTAAGTGCCAAGCACTAATTAATTGTGCACAATTTTATTCTAAAGTATTGACTTTCATTGTTTTAATCAAACAAAGAGTCCCGTTTAATTATTGTGTAGTACTTAACAGTCTCAAATCTCACGCCTCCTATCTTATGTCTAGCTACTAGTTATTAAAAAAGGTTTAGAAATAATAGCGTATTTAACAACCTGATGAGCCCTAGATAAGCAATTATTTAGGGTTCTTTATTCAGGATGTACATACAAAAGTTTTGAGAATAATAACTGTACCCATGAGCCCTCAACAAACGATTGTTGAGGGCTTTTTCTTTTTTTACAAAAAATTATTCTCTTTTTTTAATTTCATAACAACATACATCATTTTTATAACAAAACTATTATAAATTGTTAAATAAGCACAATATCCTTAGCTCACCTAAAATTTGCACTTATTCAAAAACATTTTATAACCTATCAGCGTTTAAGTGAAAATGGATAAGTACCAAGAACTATCTAATAGTGCACATTTTTTATTTTAAGGTATTGATTTTTAAGTGCCAATTACTTTAATGTAAAAAAGTATTATTTCATTACAAAATTTCGAACTAATTAGAAAAGTGCCGTTTAATTTTGCCAAACTAGGTAAGTATTTCAGTAAAAAAACAAACTTTCTAAAGCCCACCATGTTAACCAACAAACAAACCCCTTACTACAACAAATAGGCAAGTCTATACATACATATACATCCCTAGTATAAAATTGACTGTGTTTTATCATTTCATAAAAAGCTAACTTTCAATAACTTACAAAGCAGAAGTGCTGTAATGCCATTTTAACATAAAAAGTAAAGGTTTAACAAGCGTTTTGCTTTTTACTTCATTTAAACCTAAGTCTAAAATACAGAATAAACGACTGACTTTTGTTGATTTATTTCCAAAAGCTTAATGTAATACATATATAGTCTAATCTAATTGATTAATAGCTTAAGCCAAAGTAGTAGCCACCAAATTTAAACATGAACACCTGATAATCCATACATTAAGCGTACTTGTAGTTTGTTTTGTATTTTTTTTTAACCAAAAAACTGCAAAAACCTAAATTATGGAACATTTATTACAAAGTGCGCCTACACATAGTCTATTGTTAGATGCACAGTTACAAATTAAAGATTATCAAGAAATTGACCAATTCTTTAAGATTCTTCACTCTGATATTGGCAATTCTGTTGATAAAATACCGGTACGTATGTTAACCCCTATCGCTTTATCGGAGCGTGTTCAACAAGTTTTACATACTGCTACACCAACTACTAGATTAGTACAAAACTGCAATGGAGAATGGTACTATATGGAAATTGCGCCCTATCTCCAATTACAACAGTCGCAAAAGGGGGTTTTAATCTCTTTTACTCCTCATAAATTTTCGACAGTAAGTAATTACAAAACATGTGCTCAACAAAAAGAGCATTTAAAAGCATTGCAAAGAAGCACTAAATCTACCTTGAGTATTTCTAAAGAAGGAATTTTTTTAAAAATAATACCTGAATATAGTATTCACAATATAGATAATCATAAATTTTTTATAGGTAAGCATATAGCGGAAGTATTTCCCAAAAACATTTTTACCTCTTATACAGAAAATATAAAAAAAGCCATTGCATCGGGCAAAACAATAGATGGATGTTATGAAATTTGGCAACCCCAAAACAATCATCACTTTCATACTCACTTTGTACCTTTAAATAGACATCAAGCACTTGTTATTACCAAAGAGGTTACTCAGCAAGTCAACAATAAAGAAGCCATAGCACATTTTGTTCGCTCATTAGCTCACGATTTTAAACAGCCCATTCGCACTATTGATAGTTTTTTTCACTTACTAATACAAAAACCCAAAGCACAATTTACTACTGAACAGCAAGAGTTTACCAAACATATTAAAACCAATATAACAAGCATGCAACAACTAATTACCAATTTAACCAATTATATAAAAGATAAAGAGCCTACTTTTGAAGTTGTTCATTACTCCATACTCTTATGTGAAGTGCTTCAAAATTTGCAGGCTCTCATCACTACTCGCAAGGCTAATATTCAATTTGAGCGCGTCCCTGAAAAGCACATTTGGATGATTCGTTCAGATATTCGGCAACTATTCCAAAATTTACTAGAAAACGCCATCAAATTTACCCCTGAGCAGATTCGTCCTGTTATTAGTATTGAAGCGAAAGAATTAGATAATTATTGGCAATTTTCGGTAACGGATAATGGCCGAGGTATTGCAGCAAAAGATATAGATAAAATATTCACTCCTCTTGTTAAAAAACATTTGCAGAATGAGCAAGAGGGCAATGGCTGGGGCTTGGCTATTTGCAAAAAGATTGTGCAGCGGCATGGTGGCGAAATTTGGGCTTTATCTAATAAAGAAGGACAGGGCACCACTTTTTACTTTACACTTGCCAAGAAAATGGAGAAATAACTCAAACAGGTAAAAAGGTCATCATTGAATAAGCAATTTAGAGTAGTTAGTAAAAGTACCTAAACATTAGATGGGCGACTTTATCAGCACAACTATATATTAGGGTGTAAATTAGTAACCATCTCTGCTAACTGCTCTAAATATTTTGCATCAGTTTGATCAAAACTATTGAGGGTTTCGCTATCTATGTCTAGCACCATTTTAACTTTTCCATCCTGAATAAAAGGAACCACAATTTCCGATTTTGAGCGGCTGCTACAAGCAATGTGCCCCGGAAATTGTTCTACATCAGGTACTACTATCGTTTCTTTTTGGGTAGCACTCGCACCGCAGACCCCTCTATCCAACGTAATTCTTGTACAAGCAACAGGTCCCTGAAAAGGGCCTAAAACCAACTCCCCATCTATCATTCGATAAAAACCAACCCAAAAAAAGCCTAAACCCTCCGCTAGTATCGCCGTTATATTAGCTAAATTAGCAATTAAATCCTGCTCACCTTCAATTATGGTTTTAATCTGAGGCAATAGTGTTTCATAAATTTCTGCGCGGCTTAATGCTTTATCAATAGTAATTTCATGCATGGTTATTTGTTTTTGTTCATTGCCAAGACAAGGCATAGTTTATACGATATTTTTACCATTTCAAGCAAAATTATCGATTATCCCGTAGTGTATCAACGATTCTTATGCTTTTTCGTTGTAAATTTGTAGCTTATTTTCAAATGTTATAAAAAATTGCCATGTTAATCGTTATTTCGCCTGCTAAAACGCTAGATTTTGATACCCAAGCTTGTACAGACAACTACAGTCAAGCCGTTTTTTTGGATGATGCACAACAGTTAATGCAGTTGCTTCGCAAATTATCAAGAACTGAATTAAGTCAGTTGATGAAAATTAGTGCCAAGTTAGCTGATTTAAATTATGATAGAAATATTAATTGGCAGCTTCCTTTTTCGCCTAAAAATGCCAAACAAGCGGTTTTAGCTTTTAAAGGAGATGTTTATACTGGTTTAGCGGCAGAAAATTATACAGCAGAAGATTTTCAATTTGCTCAAAAACATTTGCGTATTTTGTCAGGTTTATATGGTTTATTAAAACCTCTTGATTTGATTCAAGCTTATCGTTTGGAAATGGGGACGAAATTGCCAAATCCGAACGGAAAAAATTTATATGCCTTTTGGAATGATAAAGTAACAACAGCAATTAATGCAACACTGGAACAAGAAAATGCAAACGTATTAATCAATTTAGCCTCTAATGAATATTTTAAAGTCATCAAACCTAAACTGCTTAATGCAAGGGTTATTACACCTGTTTTTAAGGATTTTAAAAATGGGCAATATAAGGTGATTAGCTTTTTGGCAAAAAAGGCGCGAGGTTATATGACTTCTTATATTATTAAAAATAAAATTGCAAAAGCAATTGATATTAAAGCTTTTAACGAATATGGTTACGCCTATAATGAACATATGTCAACAGATGGGCAATGGGTATTTACAAAAGAACATTAACTTGATTACGAATGGCTTTTTAATCAAAAAAATAACACAAAAAAAATACATAATCAACTAACAATCTAATTTTTAACTTCTAAATCTCTAACTTCTAATAATGATAGAACTAGGAAAATACAATGAGCTTGTTATTAGTCGAAAATCACCTTTTGGTTTATATTTAAGTGCAAATTTGGAAAGTGACGCGGAAGTATTATTGCCCAATATGTACGTTCCTGAAAATGTTACTATTGGTGAAAACATAAAGGTATTCATCTATAAAGATTCCGAAGATCGCCTTATTGCAACTACTTTAAAACCTTTTGCGCTAGTAGATGAAATCGCTTATTTAGCGGTCAAAGCCATTAATCGCTTTGGTGCTTTTTTAGATTGGGGGCTGTCAAAAGAACTTTTATTGCCCTATAGTGAACAAGAAGGAAGGGTTGATGTTGGAGAAAAATATTTAGTAAAAATATACATAGACAGAGCAACAAATCGCCTAACTGCCTCTCGCAATTTGAAAAAATTCATCAAAAATAGAGACATCAAATTAGAAAAAGGGGAAGTAGTTAATTTAATAATTGCCAGTGATACAGATATTGGAAAGAAAGTCATTATTAACAACCAATATTGGGGTTTATTATACAAAAATGAACTATTTCAATCGCTAGAAATAGGGCAAAAGGTGAAAGGTTTTGTCAAAAACCTACGAGAAGATGGTAAAATTGATGTAAGCTTACAACAGCAAGGCTATCGCAAAACAATTGTTGATAATACGGATAAATTATTGGCTGTATTGAAAAATAAAAATGGCTTTCTACCTTTAACAGATAAAAGCTCACCACAAATTATTCAACAACATTTACAAATGAGCAAAAAAAATTTTAAAAAAGCGGTTGGGGCACTCTATAAAAAAGGACTGATACAATTGGAAAAAACAGGTTTGCGATTAATTGAAGCGTGAAACCCTTAACCAAGCTTTTGTTTTTCAAGTTGAAAATCAGGCCAAGCCCTTAAACCTTCCCAACCTTGACATCTTCTAAACTCCGAAATTCAATTCATTCATCATTTTTTTTATTCATTATTTAACATGAAGTACTATCTGATTTTTCTATTAGCAAGTCTATGTTATTTTACAGCTTGTCAAAATCAAGGCAAAACACAAAATTCAACGCCGGCAACGGAAACTACAGATGAAAAGTCATCATCAGAAACAACAACTGATGAGGCTCCGAAGGCAGAAGGCACAACAATAGATACTGAAAATCGAGGTAAAAAACTGCTGATGGTTTCTGGTACAGAGCCTTTTTGGGGTTTAGAAATAGCCTCAAAAACAGTAATGTTCTATTCATTAGGCACCGAAGACACTTTGTATTTTAACTACACTAAACCCATTGCTGCTTCTGGTCGAACTGCTGATTTTGTCCAATTTTACGAATTTGACAATGGTACAGACAAATTGGTAGTTAGTTTGAAAAAAGCGCAAGAACCCTGTAGTTGTAGCGATGGCATGTCAGACAATGCTTATCCATATCACGCGCTGCTTTATCTTTCTAATAAAAAAGGATATGAAGGCTGTGGACGCAATCCCTAGCTAATGAATATACCATTTTTAATATTTTTATATAATTAATTTATAAAAAATAAAAAAGGCTGTTTTGACTTTCATTTAAACTAAAACATGAAGTCAAAACAGCCTTTTTTTTTAAAATCTCTTTTTCAATACAAGGGCATTAAATTTCATCTACCTATTGACATTTTTCAAACCCCTTTCTTATAGAACGCAATTGGGTTAGTAATTCTGTTATACCGTTTTGTATGAGTTATACTTTTGTAAGCATTTATATACTTATATGGCATTA
>JAHDHV010000244.1 GCA_020631155.1 Bacteroidota bacterium
AGCGCGAGGGCAATCATGCCTTGTGTGTATTTATTGTTATTTAACCAATAAGTTTCCGCTTGTTCTAACCAATAATTGAAGGCTTCTTTATGAGATTGTGGTACAGGCACATCTTTAAAATAGCTGCGAGCATAGAGGTAATGAACTTGGTTATGACCAATATTGTTATCGTCTAAATTTACCCTGCTTTTTTTCAATTCCTTATAATCTTCCTTCATTCGATCATCCAAAAAGCGAACCGCTTCACTGACCATTGACCATGTTTGATTATCCTCTCGAACGGTTTTGATACCCAAGACATCCAAATGCCCCATGCCTGCTACAATATGACGGGTAATGTATTCACTTTCGCGCATCTCAGGGAACCAAGGCCAGCCGCCGCTTGATACCTGCATTTCACGCAACTTTTTCTCCGCTAATTTTTTCTCACTAGCCATTTTATCAATATCAAACAACAAACCCAATCGCTTTTTGCGCTCGCCTTCATTTTTTGCGGCCATTACCCAAGGCGTTTCTTCCAATAAAAGAGATTTTAATTCTTGATTTTTTTCCAAATTAGATAATAAAGCACTTGCTTGTTCCTTGCTATCACTTTTAGAAGCTAAAACGGCTTCATCTTTCCAAGCATTAAATACTTTTTTGATTTTTGGATTGGAATTAGCGACATGGGAAGCAATGCTATTGGCATAATAACGGCTAAATATTTGCTCGGCACATTCATAAGGATATTCCATCATATAGGGCAGTGCTTGAACGGCATACCATGCTGGCTGTGAGCTAAATTCGAGCGTCAAGCGTTGGTGTCGCAGGGTGTTGGACTGCTCGGCTTTGGCTAGATTCTCAAATTTAAAGGTTTTACTCTGCTTGCTTCGCACCGATAAAGGCAGGGATTCCGTTACCAACATTTTATTGGTCAATACAGGTAGCGCGTTTTCTTCCCCATCGGAAACTTTACCCGCTTTTGCCAATACTTTATAATGAACCGCTTGTATACCTTCTGGAATGGTTAATTTCCAACTAACAGCAGTACTTTGTTCGGCTGCTGCGGTAAAAGATTGCTCGTTATTGCTATTGCCTAATTTTGCATCAATGGCCTCCATAGTGAGCGCATCAAACAATTGTAAGGCAGCCGTACCGTTGAGGGCTTCTTTCGTGAGATTGGTAATTTTGGTAGAAAAATAAATTTCGTCATTTTCCCTAAAAAATCGAGGTGGATTGGGCATCACCATTAAATCTTTTTGGGTAATGATTTCTTTGGTTAAATGAGCGAATTTTAGGTCTTTGCTATGGGCAAAACCAAGTAATTTCCACTTCGTCAATGCTTCAGGAGCTTTAAACGACAATAGGATTTCACCTTTGGCATTGGTTTTTAAATCAGGGAAAAAGAAAGCGGTTTCTTGTAAATTTTTGCGAATTTGCACATCTCCAAAGTCTACCTTTTCTTTTTCTTGCCTACTTTCTTTTTGCTCAACTACTGTATCCGCAGCACCGCCAGCAACGCCATCTTTTTCTACCATGACCGCTTCTGCGCTTGCCATATCCATCGCTGCTTCTTGCTTCATCATTGGCGCAGGTGGCGCGCTCATCGGCATGGAACGATTACGTGCTGATTTTTTACTACTCATAGCATAACTAGTACCACCAGCAGCATAACGAGCGTAGTGATGTCTAAATAAATGAAAGCCAAACCAATTAAGGTTAGAGTAGCCTTGATTATTGTAGTAATTTCTATAGTCGTCATTCCATTTGTCGGCGAGGAGGCGCGCGCCTTCTGTATTAAAACCACTATCGCTATTCACTCGATTGAGGTAGCCATTTGTAGGGTAAATATTGAATGGCCATGCATGAGAACGAAAGACATCAAGGGACGCATCATACATGCCTGTCAACATTTCGGCTGCAACTTGCTCGCTTTTTGGACCTGTAATTTTTAATTGCCATTCTTCATCTTGCCCCGGGGCTAGTTTGTTGCGAAGGCTCAAGACCTCAATATTCAGTTCTTTATTGCTCCACGGAACGGTGATGTTGTAGCTCTTGGTAATAAATTGATTATATTTAACCAAACTTAGGTGGATGGCAAAATTACCGCGATAGGCTTCTTTGACCTTGATATTGGTTAATTGCTGCTGTTTGCTAACGCTCAACCATTGGCGTTCTATAATTTTACCTTTATGTTCTAACTCTAATAGAATTTTAGTATCAGGGGCAGCAGAACCATAATACACTTCAATAACTTCGCCCGGCTCGGCTTCTTGCGTAGATAGGCTGTGCCAGAAAACTTCATTTAAAGGCACTTTTTCATCATCTGTTGCATGGAGGGTGATGTATTTTTTCCATTCTACTTTTTCCCCATATTTATCTTTTGTATGGAGTTCCACCAAATATTTTCCTGCTTCCCAAGTCGGCAAATCTTCTAGGATGATTTTGCTATCTTTAGTGGTAGTTAATTGTTTTTCAAACACCTTTTTCCCCTTTTCCCAATTGGCAAATTGATTTTCATCTTTGTAAATATCATGTGGAAAAGCAGCATAATATTCTCTTTGATCCATTACAAATTGATCGGGCTGCTCCCATTTTCTATCTCGGAAAATGCGTTCAGGTTGTTGTAGTTCGTGAATAGTAATGCTTACGTCGGCTGCTTCAAATTCGCCGCCTAAGTTAGTCGTTTTAACTGCAAATTCTTTTTTCCCTGTTCTACTAATTTTTTCCTCCATCGCAACATTTGCCAATAAAGAAATATAACCCACGCTAACAGAAGTTTCTTTGCTTTGCGTTTCGCCATTAATATCCGTTACATCGGCATAAACGACATAGGTATATTGCGGTTTGCGGTCTTTGGAAATGCTTTTATCGGGAAGGGCGGTAAAAATAACATCAAATTCGCCTTTTTCGTTGGTGGTTGCGGTGCCGTTGGTAATTACCTTTTCAGGGCTGCTAGGCATCGGTCGCCACCAGTAGCCAAAGTAGTAGGGGAAACTTGCGCGCCGAACTACTCGATATTTTACCTCAGCATTGTCAATATTAGAACCTGCATAAGCCTTTGCCTGCGCGCTGACTTTCACTTGTTCATTTAAACGATAGCTGCCTTTAACGGGCTTGAAAACAACCTCAAATTTGGGGCGTTTGTATTCTTCTACTTGAAAATAGGCATTTCCACTTTGATTGGAAATTCGCATAGACCCATTTAATAGACCTGTTGGCAATTCAAATTTTCCGTTAAAGGTGCCATATTGATTGGTTTTAAAGCTCAATTCCTTGACCTTTTGCCCGTTCACATCGTACAATGTAACTTTTGTATTTTCGTTGACTAATAGACTGTTTTGCTCTTTATAGGTATTGAGCATCAAGCCTTTAAAGTAAACGGTTTGCCCTGGTCTGTAAATAGATCGGTCAGTGAAAAAGAAGGTTTTATCTCTTTTTTTGTCTTTATTTCTATGGTAGCTATTTAGGTAGAGATAGCTGCCTAGTTTATCATCACCTTGTTGTAAAACTACTTTAAAACGGCCATGTTCGCCATTTTTGCGGTAGCTAAAAGAGCCTTCTGTATCTGTTTTGCCAGTGGCTAATTGGTTGAGTTTGTGTTTTCGTCTTTTATAATTGTATTTTTCTTGAAATAATTCATAATTCACATTGGCTAGGGGTTGGCCGCTATCTCTATGCAATACAAAAAAGTCTGTTTTTAAATCGTTTTTGCGCGTCAAAAAACTTAGGTTGGTAACTGTTGTAATTTGATAGGCTAGTGCTTCTTTTTTGTAAACAAAATCAGGGCTAGTACTGGCCATGACCAAGTATTTACCAATGGGCAAAGCTGGCAATTTGGCTTCCAAACGATGGCTTTGAAAGTCTTGTAGGTCTGGCATATCCAGCGTCTGTTCCTTTAGCACAGGCAATTTTCGGAAGAAATTAATTTTGTCTTTTTCTTCCTGAAAATTATTAATTTTTTCCTCTGTAGCTTCATCAATTTTGTGAATTTGCCAATAGGTTTTAAATACATTTTTATAGTTAACCAAAGCTCTAAAAGCTTGATTGGGTAGTTGTGTATTTTCTAAAGTAAATTGAAAATTTTTGTTTAAAATGTTGGTTTTGACAAAATCACAATTTTTTGTTCCTCTATTGGGCGGATAATTGTCTATCGCATTTTCCGCAATATCCAGAGCCTTTTTTAGTAAAAACTGTTTCTCTTTAGTATCCTCATTTTGAGTGTTGTATTGATTGCCTAAATCGTAATAATATTTGGCAATTTCATAACTTACATTGGCAGTTGCGGGATTATTATTGTAGTTTTTTTGTAGGTCTTCGAGAGCTTTGATGTATAATTCGTCCTTATTTGCAAGGGTAGATGTTTGTTTAGCAAACTGCAAACGCTCTATTTCCACATCTATCAGCGGCGCAATGTCGCTATTGTTATAGTGAGTGCCGACTAATTCTTGTAAAATTTGAATGGCATAATATTTAATGGATAGGCTGTCCGTATTTTCAAATTTGGTACTGCTAAAAGTCTTGGAATTGCTAAAAGCCGCTTCGCTATCTAACTCAAATTGATCGCTGGCTTTAGTAATATTGGCTTGGTCGTTTTTAAAATAATCAAGGGCGCGATGAGCGAGGAAATCGTAAAGTGTTGGGCGGAGTTCATCAGAGCCGACAACCTCAGAAACAATGGCTTTGTAGTTGTCTACCTTTTTGCTTTTTAGTTCACTGGCAGGCTGTAGTGCAGCTAAATGAAGACGCGTAATTTCTTTAGTTAGGCGATTAATGTCCCAAGTTTGAAAGTCTGTTGGGGTACCAGAAGCGACTTCGGTGCGTTTAAGGATTTGATAGCGATTGTGTTGAAAATATTGCCAATAGAGGTCGGCTAGGATGGATTGGAGAATGGATTTGGTGGGGGAGTTGGCTACTTTTATTTCCTTTTGAATGTCTTGAACAATGCTTTGTTCACTATTTTCTTCCGTAAAAGTAGTATATTTATACAGGTACAACAGAGCTTTAACATTTTGCGGTGCGTTTTTATCTAACTTCGCCTTCTGTCGTATTCGCTCGACAACTTTTCGGGCATCCTGTGTTAAGCCTTTGGATTCAAATTTTTGAACTTGTTTCCAGTCTTCTGTATAGTCATTTATTGGTGATGGCATGGGAGTGGTGGCGTTGGATTCATAATTGCAACTGCTGATAAAGGCAATGACAAAAATGGTTAATATAATGGTTAAATATAGCAGTATAAATCTGTTCATAAGAGTCGAATTTATAGTAAAGCGGCAGTTTAGAAGTTAGAGATTAGAAGTTAGTTTTGTATAAAATCTCACGTCTCCTATGTCACGTCTAAAATGCTACTTAATGTTTACAGTCGGTATTTTTTACTTCATATTTTTGTGTTTGAAAATCAATCATCAAAATTATGTTTTCAAATAGTTTTACAAATAAAAAACTAATTAGTTTAACGCTTTTGAACTAAAAAATGTGTTTTATATAACAGGAAAATTTTTGTTTTTTTGATGAAAACTTTATTTAAACACTTGAATGTTAAAAAATATAATTGATATTTGACAAAAAAGCAATTTTTTTAGAGAAAATGGATGAGTTTTCTTTAGGTAAATTTTCTCTATTTGTAATGTAATATTTTCTAAAAAAAACCAATCATGCAGCTATTTAAACGCTTTATACTTGCAACAATGATCTTATTATTGGTATGTGTTTATACCGATAACGCATTTTCACAGCCATATAATTCCCTATTTTGGAAAATATCTGGAAATAATGTGCCAAAACCCTCTTATTTATATGGTACGATGCACTCTAAAGACAGCTTGGTGCATGAACTAGGGGATTCTGTATTGTTAAAATTGGAAGAATGTGATGTTGTAGCGGTCGAAATCATAACAGATTCATTGGACATATTCAGTATGTTGACTAGTATTTTTATGAAAGATACAACCCTAAAAGATTTGTACACTGTAGAGGAATATCAGACGGTTAAAGCCTACATTAACAAGCATTTAGGTTTACTAGCTTTTGTTTTTAATGTAGAAAAGTGTAAACCCATTTTTATTTCTTCGCTACTGGCAGATTTTGGCACATTGACAGAAGGGGAATCTAAGGACAAACCACCGGCAGATAAAGAGTTGATACTAGACCATTATTTCCAAGAAATAGGGCAAGAAAAAGAGAAGCGAATAGTAGGAATTGAAACTGTTGATGAACAATTAAAAGCTTTAGACGCAATTTCACTAAAAGAGCAGGCTGCTATGTTGCTCAAACAAATAGAAGAACCAAAGGGCGAGGATTCGTTAATGCACAAAATGATGGAATTGTACCTCAAACAAGATTTAGATGGCATTTTAAAACTATATGAAACGGAACAAGCAGAGAGTTCCAAAGATTTTCACAAAGCCGTTGTATTAAGGCGCAATTACACGATGGCGCATCGCATAGATAGTCTAGTACAAGCACAGTCAACTTTTGCGGCAGTCGGTGCACTGCATTTGCCCGGCAAAGAAGGGGTTATCAATTTATTAAAAGCAAGGGGCTATAAGGTAGAAGCAATTGTCAAAAAGATCGCAACGAAATAGTAAAGAAAACTCATGTAAAGAAAATTCATGCAAAGAAAACTCATGTAAAGGAAACTCATGAATTTTCTCAACAAACCATCAACGCCCATAGATGCGATTCAGCAAGTCAATCGTTTCGTCAAATTCCACACGCCGCATTTTGGCGATGGCAATGGCCTTTTTAGCAGCCTCAATCGCATCATCTACCGCACCGATTTTATACAACAAAGCAGCATAAATATGATTGTTGTAATATTCGTTTTCGATTTGTATAGAAGCCTCTATCCAGCGCAAAGCCCGTTTTAGGCGTTTGCCATCATGAATGTACTGGTGAAATGCCCATGCAACATCGCCGAGCAGAACAGGGTCGGTAATGTCACGAGAACGAAAATATTTGGTTACTAAATCCGCATAAGTGTCCCAATCCTCTGTACCTTGATAAAAAATAGAGCGAATTTCAAACAAAAACGCTTCTTTATTCGGCAAATCAATATTTTCAACAATAGCCTGCGCTTTTTCAAACAATGGATAATCACGCTCGCGAATGGCCACCAAAATACTGTTGTGAATGGCATCCGTTAATCTTTCGTTAATTTCTTTACTTCCATGAGTTTCTTTAAAATAATGAATGTCATTTAAGAAAATATCAATGGCACGATTTTCAAGATTAATAGAAAAATCATAAACAAATGCTCTATTTTCTTCTGAATCTAAATTATTGTGTTGAGATTGTAAGTACTCATTCACCACCATATTGTAAGGGCGATAATATTTTTTAGACAAATAAGCCAATTCATACAGTAGTTCAGAAGTATGTTCACTAGAATGATACTCAGCCGTCAAGTCTACTAAACGCTGTTGTGGAGTTGGTAAATTATTTTTAGTGCTAATAATTGGTTGAATTGGACGCACTGGCGCACCTTCAAAAATAGGCGGCTGGGCGTTAACTGCATTATACTGTTGTTGTGGTGGATAAGATGCATATTGTGGTGGATGCATTGGGTGTTGTTGATGATGGTGTTGATGTGTATCTTGCGAAGGCTGTTGAGCAGGTGGCGCAGGCGGTGGGGTTGGTGCAGGTGGTGGTGGCGGCGGATTATTCTTGACAATCTTAGGAGTAGGTCGTTGTTTTTTGGGGGCTGGCGGTGGAGGCATCGGGGCGGCCTTTGTGGCAGATATAGGTGGTGGTGGTGCAGTAATTGGTGTGTCTGGTGAAATAGGGGGGAGATTGGTTTCCTCTTGTATACTGTTTTTTACCTTATGCTCTTTGGGTTTTTCTTTAGGCTTTGTCCTAAATGAAGGCGTTGAAGGGGTCATACTAGCAATAATTTCGTTATTACGTTGATGTACATTGTCAATGACCTCTTTCCCAATTCGCAAAAAAGCTTGTATATTTTGACCACCCGTTTCTTTTCTCAATAGTTGCCCATCTTCATTGAAGTATAACAAAGTTGGTAATTCAAAAATTTCATATTTTGCTTGGAAATCCATATTACGTTCATCCGCCATATTAATTTTATAGTTGATGAATTTTTCGTTATACAATAAAGCTACATTTCTGTCTTTGAAAGCTCCTTTTTCCATTACTTTACAAGGATAACAGCTAGGAGAATAAGTATCTACGAATATTAATTTTCCTTCTCTTTGCGCTTTTTGCACAATTTGATTCCAGCTTCCATAGCTAAATCGCAGATGTAGCGACTGTGCTGTAGCATGAAAAATGGGTATGCTAATGAGTGAAAAAATGATGAAAAATATAGTATATATTTGACTGTGTTTCATTTTCGAGCTAGTTTGAACTTAGTGTTTATGCAAAAAATGTTCGGTCAATTTGGAGTTTAGAAAGTTACAAAATTATAATGCTTTTAAATAATGATGCTTATTGTCTTGTTGATTAATATTTTATAAAGATGGATTGTTGTTGTTTTTAGTGGTAAAATAAAAAATGGAAAACTAAACTTAGCTCCAAACTCCAAAATAAGTACTACACAATAATGAACCGGTACTCTTTATTTGACTAAGATATTGAAAGTCAATACTTTAGAGTAAAATTGTGCACAAGTAATTAGTGTTTGATACTTACTTAAGTACTACACAATAATTAACCGAGTGTGTGAAGGATTTAGGGAATAACAAAGTGTCATCCAAATGAATAATGAACATTTACTTTTCCCAAAAATAAAATATCCTTTTTTTGATTGGTTTTGAAGAGCGACCTTGAAAGTTTTTGCGTTAAGAAAATTGGCATGAAAAGCGTTAAGAAATATCCGTAGTGATACGGTCTTTAAGAACCTACTGAATTTCATTCAAAATCTAATCTCTTGATTATTAGACACTTACTTTGATTGAGAAAAGGAGTATCACCTTAGGAGATTTTAGCTTTTTAGGACAATTTTTAGCGAAAAAGTTTCACCGTCTTGATTGTTGGGACGTAATGCATTACGTCCTTACCATTTTATCAAGAAAAAAGAAAAAACCCTAAATAAGCCCAACACTTTTTAAATTAAGGGGAATAGCTAATATTATACGATTTCCCTCTTTTCTTGACACACTCTAATTAACAGGTACTCTTTATTTGATTAAAACAATGAAAGTCAATACTTTAGAACAAAATTGTGCACAATTAATT
>JAHDHV010000245.1:0-1062 GCA_020631155.1 Bacteroidota bacterium
AGCATGATATGACAGAGCCTAGCCTCTTACCAGACACCATCAAAGCACAAAATACTGACATTGTGAACCGCGCCGAAAAAGAGTGGTATGTGAAGGTATTGTCCATGAAATTGTCTATTAAATTACAGAAAGAAATTCAGCAACTATACGAACAAGTACAAACACTAGAAAAATACGATCAGGAAGTGTGGGATGTTGCCCGAACTTACTGGGACAAAGTAAATCAATATTTTCAAACACGCGATCTCAGTAGGGAACATACTGGAAAATTACGAGAGCAAATCAATTTTTGCTTTAATCGCTTAAAAGAGCTACGCAAAGTTTATAACGCCGAATTTGCAACAAGAGCCAAAGAAAGCTGGGCAGGTCTTGCGACAAAAATAGACGATACCCTCGCCAATCTATCTACTACCCGAAACTTACGCAACTTATTTGAACGCCTGAAAGCCATTCAGGAAGAAGCCAAAGAAACCAGATTAACTCGCGAACTACGTATATCGCTCAAAGAAAAATTGGATGATGCTTTTACGCGTGTAAAGGAAGAACGCCGAAATTCTCGTTATCGAAAATTAGAAAATCGCATTAAAGGACTAAAAGTAGCCATCGAAAAAATGGATCGTTCTATCAGGCGAGATAAAGATGAACTTAAATTTCAGCAAAACCGCATTGAAATGACTAAGGGGCAGCTAGAAGCCCAATTGCGAGAGGCAAAGATTCAAATGATTAACTCTCGTATTGATTCCAAACAAGCAAAGCTCAATGATATGTATTTGACCCTTGATAAATTGAACAAGGAAATGCAAAAAGAGGAGGAAAAAATGGCCGCTGCTGAGGCTGCTGCTAAAAAAGCGGCTGTTGAAGCTGCAAAAGCAAAAGAATTAGCGGCTAAAAAAGCGGCAGAAGCAAAGGAATTGGCTGCTAAAAAAGCGGCAGAAGATGCTGCAAAAGCAGAATTAGCTGCTAAAAGTGCAACAACAGTAAAAGATAAACTAGCAGACTTAAAATCCAATGTGATTGATGCGAAAGAATCGGCGGTAGAAAAAGTTGCCGAAGTAAAGGAAA
>JAHDHV010000245.1:1162-9092 GCA_020631155.1 Bacteroidota bacterium
GGAGCAAAAAGAAACGCAAACGGCAAGCGTAAAAGATCGCTTAGGAGCGTTAAAATCTAATGTGATTGATGCGAAAGAATCGGCGGTAGAAAAAGTTGCCGAAGTAAAGGAAAATATTTCGGAGCAAAAAGAAACGCAAACGGCAAGCGTAAAAGATCGCTTAGGAGCGTTAAAAGCTAATGTGATTGACGCAAAGGATACAGCAGTAGAAAAAGTTGCTGAAACATCAGGCAAGTCAGACTTATTAGAGCGTCTATCAAAACTAAAATCTAAGACTTTAGAGGAGAGTAATGATAAAATGGCAGATGCATCTAACAAAGTTAGTGAAACCGCTCAAACTGTAAAAGGTAAGCTCAAAGACCTCAAATCTAACACATTGGAAAATGCGGAGGCAACAGCAGAAAACGCCAAAGAAAAATTAGAGCAAACTGCTGATAACACTACTTCAAACATTAAAGAAGGTGCTGAAAATGTGGTGAATACTGCAAAAGAGGCAGCCTCTGATGTTAAAGAAAGTGTAGGCGATTTGAAAGAGCAAGCAGAGGATTCAGTGAATGATAAAGCGGATACTATATCAAGCACAATCGGTAATGTGAAGGATAAAATAGAGGCTACCAAAGATAATATTGAGGATGTGTTTAAAGATAAGGTAGCAGACCTGAAAGACAATGCTGGTGATGTAGTAGAGAATGTAAAGGATAAAGTGGAGGATGTAGTAGAAGATGCTACAGAACTTGGCAAATCTATATTAGGCTCATTTTCAGGTGCCTTTGGTTCTATCTTTGATAAGGCTAAAGATAAAGTGGATGATTTAACAGATGAAATTAATGACCTACTTGACAGTTCTGCTGAAAACTTGGAAAATGTAGTGGAGTCAGCAAAAGATAAAATCAATAAAGAAACAGATAACGATGGAGATAAGTAAGGACTTGAGATGTGATATAGGAAATATAAGATGATTATATGCTTAATTGTCAGGATTTTATATTTCTGTTTAAAAAAAAGCGTTTTTCTAACAACAAACATTGTTAGAAAAACGCTTTTTTTTGTGGATAAATGTCTATTTTTAGGAAAAAAAATTATACTACATTGTAAAATTTATTATTGTTCTTAAATCTCCTGTCTAGTTTCCTAAAACTTCACCTGAATACCTGTTCGAATACCGGGTCTGCCTCGTTTTTCCTTATCTATATGTGTCAATCGCCAGACAGCATCAATACGGATGAGGCGCAAAATATTTTCAATACCCACAGCCACCTCAACATATGGTTCTGTAGTATCCGCACTTTGAATTTGCCAATCGTCAATCATGTCGTTGAACTGTCGGTATTGTCCTTCTTCATCTGTTGGATTGCTATTGGCAGCTATATTTTCTTGACTCAATGAGCCTACCAAAATTTTGGTACTGATTAGAGAGCGCATTTTTAATTTCCGCAATAATGGGAAGCGATTTAAGAAAAAGCCGTCAAAGTGATGGGTGAGGAATAAAGTTGCGTAGGTATCGCTGATAAATTCGTAATCCAACATTCGGTTGAAGGCATATTTATTGAAAAAGTAAGTCTCATTACCTGGGTGTTTTTCTAGCAAAGGAAAGGGCAAAGTACCAAATACTTTTCCTGCCGAAATAATGTATTCTGTATAACCCAAAGTACCTACAGGTAATTTATCAAAGATGCCAATTTCCAGCTTTTGGTATTTAAAATCACTGCCCAAAATGCCTTGTAAGCCCAATCTATAATCAATGTGTACCACTGGCATTTTACTCCCTAAACCGACCTTTCTAAACTTGCCCTCAATAAATTTTTCCTTATGAGCATAGCGCAATTTCAAGCCTACCTCCATCGTATTCATCGTACTATCAGGAATCGCATCTACTAGTGCCCGGTCGTCATTGCGTTCATTATAAAAATAATAATCAAAATAAGGATTCATCCGCTTATGGCGCAGGCTAAAATCAGTAGACCAGCCTGAAATACCCCAAATGCTTTTATAGTTAAAGGCGATACTTTTTTCACGAATCAATTTTTGTGGAATACTGCGATTCCGAATAAAACCGATTAAGAAATTATCTTGGCTAAACTCCTCCTGACTTTCTGCCTGCAAATCCAAGTCATCGTAATACGCCAGCGACACCGTTTGAAAAGGCTTTGAGGACAGTACATAGAGGGCATCACCACCGTATTTAAAGCCCTCATCTCGAAAACCATAAGCCCCATAAACACCCAAAGACAATCGCTCGCTAAATTTTGTGTTGGTGCGAATCCCCAAGCGAGTACGAATCCCTTCTACTTCGTTATAACTCATCAATTTAAAATAAGGCCCGACTTTAAATTTACCCATCTTTTTATAGCCCGAAATAACGGTTTGAACAATGTCAATATAGGTTTTCACCAATGGCATATTTTTCAGGGTATCCACCATCGCATACACCTTTTGCTCATTTGCGCTCAATTCCTCATGCCGATTCTGTTGCCAAAACGATTCGTCCTTTTCAAAAACATCATCCTTGACTTCCAAATCCCCCTTTTGCCTTAAAGTAGAGACCGTTTCCGACTGATTAAACACATGGTCTTTAAAAGTAGTCGTTTTCCGCCCAATCACCGAAGGTCCGTTTTTGGTAGCAATAAAATCTACGATGAGTTTGTCCTTTTTTTGCACCCATATCGAATCTTCTACCAAATTATACTCCTGAAAAACACTTACTTTTTTGATAAAATTGATGTTGGCATTTTTGGCATTCAACTGCATACTGACACGCCGTATCGCAAAGGTTGTATCTGCCACCCAGAGGTCACCGATAAAGGCATTTGCTTGTTTTCTTTTGGGTTTGAAAGTGATAAAATAGCACCACTTATTGTCGATATAAGCACTGTCTGTCAAGGAGTATTTGTAAAAAGTCAAACCTTGATTGGAAATGGGACTCACAAAACTCTTATTGCCTACACGCAGAAAGTTTTTGTAGATGTCAATCTGTTGGTACATATTGCCCAAAAATTGGGTGACACTCTTATCCTTGATACCTGATACTTTAGTTGCGCGAATAATTTCTTTGACAGTGGTAGGGTCTTTTTGGTAGTAAAAATCGGAAATAGTTTCTGTTAAAAACATAGGTAAGAACGGGCGTTCCTCAGAAACAGAGTCTACATTTTCAAAAATAAATTGAAAGGGTTTGAATAGCCTTCTATTTCGCATTTCTTCCGAAATATTGGCAATGTCCAATTCTAATTTATTATAGGTTTCATGTTTAAAATTACTAAACCGCTTTTTGAGGTTGTTGCGTGGTTTGTTTTTAATAATTTTTCGCAAAATAATATTCGCAGGATTCTCACCCGCCGAAAATTCAAATACCTCCAGCAACTGATCCTCCCGTTCAATGCGGAAGTTAACCGTTTGTTCTGCTTGTTCGCCTAGTAATTTTTCGACCGTTTTATAGCCCACTACCGAAACGACTAGGGTATCCGATAAACGCTCTGTTTTAAACAAAAATTTGCCGTCAAAATCACTAGTTACCCCGCGTGTTGTGCCTTTTAAGTACACATTTGCAAACGGAATGGGTTCTTGTGATAGGTCATCTATCACTTTGCCCGTAATGGTAATTTCATCTTGGGCAAAAGTTGGTACTGCCTGTTGCAAAAATAACAACAAGCCTATACATAGTGTCAGTAATATTCTCATAAATAATGTGGAAAAGTGTATGAATACTTGTAAATTGATGTTTTTTGTTTGGAAAGTTTTAGTAATGCGGAAATAATAAGTTGCACCATAAAACCAAAATAATAAAGGTGACTGGTTCAACTTATCATTGTAGAATTACTTAGTCAACAACCATAGATTCAAGCAGTTGACATCCGTTTAAAATCCAAACACAAGCTATTTTTGAGTAATTAGGGAGTTTTCATTATTCAATAAACGAGCTTATGCCCTAAACCGCTTGCTGTCTACCTAACAATAATTATACAAAAAACGTTTCTTGACTAACAAAACAATACTTATTGTTAAAAAAATGAAGCAAATAGGAGGGGTAGTAAATCTTTTATTTTTGTGAAAAAAAATTATATTTGCAAAACTAAACACCCCTATCTTGTAACATGACACAAGGAGAATCAGTCAATTTCAACTAAAAAAACTAACTTCTTTGAGTAATTAAGTACTACACAATAATTAAACGGGACTCTTTGTTTGACTAAAAAATTGAAAGTCAATACTTTAGAATAAAATTGTACTCAATTAATTAGTGCTTGGCACTTAGTTTAAAATTGATGATAACATTTGATAACTAACAGTGCTAGGAAATGTTCACCATTTTATTGCTTCTTTTTGTGAAAATGATAGAATAGTCTGTGCTGTCAAATTGGCAGTAATACTAAAACAAGTTTAAAAAATAACATTATCAATAGCCTAATACAAGCATTATGCAAAAACGTGGTATTTTCGATATTTTTAAAGATATTTTGCAAGATGTTTCAGAAGACATCAAGGAATGGTTAGAAGGATTGGCGGAAGCGCAAAAAGAAGCCTCTAAACCAACAGCCCCCTCATCGCCGCCCAAACAGGAAAGGCCGCCTGTTAAAGAGACCATTCCCCCGCTTGAGCCAAAACCAACAATTCCAGAAAAAGAGCCTGAAATTGTTGCGCCCTCTGATGATGGAATGGAAAAAAAGGTGATTATTGAGCCTGTAGAATATAAAAATTATTTAAAAAATCCACACATAAAATTGCAGGCAAAGGAACAAAGAGGCTATTACACGCTTTTTTACGATTTCAAAGATCATAAAAGCAAATTGCACACTTTCCAGATGACCTACAATATGAAAACCATGCAGCAAATGATTCAGCAATTTGGTTTTCCGCGCCGTTTTGTAGGTACTTTTCGCATGACTACCCGACAAATGCAGCGTTGGATGCGAGAGCGTGACCGAGCTTTGGAGAGTGGGCTGTTTATGTTGGATGGCAATACGGTTCGCCCTGATCCGAGTGCGATTGTGAATTATTATACAGAAGAATTTTGCCAAACTATAGCCGAGCAAATTTTAGAACGCTTAAATGAATATGGCATGGACACGCGCCGCGAGCGTATCGAAATGGCTATGAAATTTATACAAGACTTCCCCTATGCCATTCCCTATCATAATGACGAGTATTATATGTATGGTGGTGTGCTAACGCCTCCACAATTGTTGTATTTACAATATGGCGACTGCGACTCTAAGGCATTCCTATTCGCTGGCATCCTGACCTACCTCATTCCTGCTGAGGACATCGCATTTTTGACCCTACCCGAACATATGTTGGTTGCCATCCGCGAGGATGCGCCCGACAAAGGCATGTTAGCCCTAAACATTGATGGTCAAACCTATGTACTAGCAGAAACAGCAGGACCTACACGCAATAATTATGGCGCGCCTAGTCCTTATAAAGTCGAGCAAAGAACAGTACATCACCTTCAATTTACGGGTAGTCATTCGCCTTATCCTTATGGCAATTTTGCCAATACACAACACAAGCATTACGATGTATATGAAGCTCCTCGTGAGGCCGTTAGCAATGATTTTGTCTTGCAATTGCACAAACTGCAACGCAATCGTGTTCCGATAAAAAGCATGGTATTTACTGCTGATGGTGGTTGGTTAATTATTGCTGGAAAAAATAAATATTATGAGGATAAAATACCCAAACCCTTATTAGTCAATTTAAAACAGCTTCGCACTAAAGGCACTGAAATTACAGATATTGCGCTAAATGATGATGGAGAGTTTGTAGTTGTTTATCATGATGGCTATGGTTTTTCAAGTTCCTTATATGAGCAAACCGCCAAGCCTTTAATTCCTCACCTCAATGAGATTACCGAAAAGCGCGGTCAACCAATTCGGGAAATCGCTTTTACACACCACAAACAACAAGGCTGGTTGGTAGTCTTTGGCAGACGAGGCAATGGTTTTAGCTGTCATGTCGCTCCACAGGTAGGGGATAACCTCCGCCCAATTGCAGAAAAAGCCACCAAAAAAGGCATCAAAAGCATCTCCTTTAATCGCCGTGGTGGTTGGGCTATGGTTTATGATCGCAATGGTTTTTACCTGCATTTGCCCAAACAAAAACGCATAAAAAACGAATTGACACGCATTTTAAATCAAATTCAAAACAGCGCAGGCATCATCAATCGCATCTATTTCACCCCAACCGATGATTGGGTCATTATTTACAATAGCTATCAATTTGTTACCTCCTTAAAAGATGTAGTGCGCGATCCAAATACAACATTGGTGTAGGGACGTATTGCAATACGTCCCTACAAGCAAAATCCATTATATGAACAGAATTATTCAGGCATTTAACCGACCTAATAAAAGCAAAATATTATCTATTTTTTTTACGGCAGGCTATCCTCAATTACAAGATACACGGCGTATTATTGAAAGTTTGGAAAGTGCTGGGGCAGATATGATTGAAATTGGAATCCCTTTTTCTGACCCTGTTGCCGATGGTCCGACCATTCAGGAGAGTAGCGAAATCGCGCTGTCGAATGGCATGACTTTGAAATTGTTGCTGGAGCAATTGGAAGGGATTCGAGAAACGGTTACAATTCCATTATTGTTGATGGGCTATTTAAATCCTGTGATACAATATGGGATGGAGCGTTTTTGTGAAACCATTGCTAAGATTGGCATTGACGGGCTGATTTTGCCAGATTTGCCCATTGAGGAATATCTTCACGACTATAAAAGCTTATTTGAAAAGCATCATTTGTCCAATATTTTGCTAGTTACCCCTGAAACTTCCGATGAACGTATTCGCTTGATTGACGAGCATACCAACGGTTTTATTTACGCTGTTTCGTCTAGCAGTACAACCGGCAAAACGGCAGGCGTTTCCCAACAGCAAACGAACTATTTCCAAAGATTAGCCAATTATCAACTTCGCAACCCTCACATTATTGGCTTCGGCATTTCAGACCGTACTAGCTTTGAAAAAGCCACACAATATGCCGATGGTGCCATCATCGGTAGTGCTTTTATCAAGCAGTTAAAAAAACATCAAAATGGCGATTTGGAAACAGCTATTCATGAGTTTATCAGAGCATTAAAAAATTAGACATATACAGCCTCTAAGATAATTCATTCACTGTCAGGCAATCAAACGCCTAAATTTCGGTTGTTTTTTCCAAAATTTAGGCGTTTTTTATTATCCAATAAAACCGCAATAACTTGAAAGACATTACCCATATTAGTAAACCGCCTAGCCTTCAACATTGGATACTTATCCTAAGTATTGCAGCTATTTGGGGCAGTTCTTTTATTTTAATGAAAAAAGGTTTGGTGGTTTTCACCGCCGAGCAAGTCGCTAGTATGCGTATCTTTTTTGCCACCCTCGCACTATTGCCTTTTGTGCCTTCTAGTGTCCAAAGTATTCGCAAATCACAGTTGCCTGTTATCATCTTTGTGGCATTGGTAGAAAGTATTATTCCAGCCTTTTTATTTGCCTACGCCCAAGAACATATTGACAGTGCAGCAGCAGGCGTATTGAACTCATTGACACCATTATTTACATTGTGTTTCGGTATTTTGTTGTTCGGCATTGTATTTCAATGGCGCAAATTGTTGGGGGTATTGCTTGGTTTTGCAGGAGCTACCTATTTGATTATTTCTCCTAATCTTGGAAATGATTTTTTAAGCGTAAAAAACGATTATTTGTATGGTTTATACATTGTTTTAGCAACTATTTGTTATGCAGTAGCCATTAATGTCGTAAAAACATACTGCCAAAATATATCGCCCCTTGCACTAAATGTAGTCGGTTTCGCCATCTGTGGCCCCTTTATTGGAGCATATCTTTTGTACTCGCAATTTTGGTCATTAGTCAGCCATCCTTATTTTTATTATGCTTTAGTTTATGTACTGATTTTAGCCCTCTTAGGCACTGCATTTGCCAAAGT
>JAHDHV010000246.1 GCA_020631155.1 Bacteroidota bacterium
TTTTTGCTATTTTTATTAATGGAATAAAAGGCGAAAAGCCAATTTAGCTCCAAACGCTAAAATTTTTAGACTTTTAGAGGTTTGAGTATTATTGGATTTTATTTTTTCCTATGCTTTGCCAAAACGTATATTTTTCCCAAAAAACAATTTAACAGTCATACTATAAATGTTGTCTAATTTTTTATATGACAAAAATAGCCTAAAACGCTAAATTTAAGCTTTAGTAATCAGTAGCTTATCAAATAATTCAATAAATAAGCATCTAAATATATTTATTTTATTTTTAATTCGTAATTCTTAAGCAGCTGCTTATTTTTTCTGTGTTAATGCCTTTAATAACATTTCCACATCCTCTACTTTTTCAGTCAACTCACTATTTCTTTTGAACAACCATATCATGGCAGCTAACAAGCCAAGTAAGAGTAAAATGACCCACCAAGAAGTACCCCTAC
Source organism: Bacteroidota bacterium (assembly GCA_020631155.1). GTDB lineage: Bacteria > Bacteroidota > Bacteroidia > Chitinophagales > UBA2359 > JAHDHV01. The sequence goes on from JAHDHV010000246.1 coordinate 453, forward strand.
CTTTGCTATTGCTAGTACTATTAGTTGGCGTTGTTGTAGTTTCGGTGTTGTTGGCGGTCGTTTCAACTTCGTAATTATAGGTATCTGCTGTTTCGTCACTACTAGTCACTTCAATTTCGCTATCATCGGTTGCGAACTCGCTATTGGCGTTTACAGGCATAATGCTGGGGTCAGCTACATTAATTTTGGCAAGGGTAGAGCTGACTACATCGTTTAAATCTGCTTCTAAATTGAGTGCTTTTTGAGAGAGCTTAACACAAATGGTATTTTCTGGGCTGCGAAAAGCCTCGCAAATTTGCGTAAACTGTTTAACTGTATAGCTACTTAATTCCTCTAAAGAGTTGGCATATTGATCGTAGGCGGCATCTGTAGGAACACGCGTTTTATAGCTGTTAATATTGTCTGCCAATGCCAAAAACATATCTACATAACCCTTAATTTGATTTTCTTGTACCTTGCTCACCTCCCCCACAATTTCATTATATGCACAATATTTAATGTTTTTTGCTGTAAATGGCCTATCGTATCCACGCAGCAATAATTTGATGGCTTTACAGTTAATATTGTCAACAGCTTCGCTATAAATATCGTGTCGTGCTTCTTGTGCGCTGCTTAATTGACAGATTAATAGGAGTATATAAAAAAATAAGCTGTTAATGTATAATAATTTGCTATGCATTTCTACAATTGTTTAAAAGATAGAAAAAGATGGATCTTTAAAAAGAGGTAAAATAATGGATTGTAAGCGTAATTTAAAATCTAATCAGGGAGATTTATGTAAAATTTGTAACTTTTTTGGAAATTAAGTACTTAGACATAAGATTTAAGACAGGAGACATGAGACTTTTTAAATACTTTAATGTGTTTTGGAGAATTAGACAGACGTAGATTTTTTGTTACTACTAAATTTACAACTCTCAAGTATTTGTATCACTTCTTAAATCTTAAATCTTGTGTCTTATATCTCCCAAAAGTACAAAAAGCTAACAGTAGCAATAAAGGATAAGGTTCATTTTTGTGTATAGAAAAAAGCTATTACAAAAAAATGACATTAAAGCGGAACTAAATAGGCTTTAAAAATGCTAAAACATTTGTTATGTGCGTTAAAAATAGGCTAGATAAAGCTTGACTAAAAAAAATACGTTTTAAAACGCACAAAAAACGTGATTTATTAATAAAAATACTAATAGATGATTATATTTGCTCTACATTTTTTATGTTTAACTCCTTTTTATATTGGATGCTAAATATTAGCAAAATATTTTGTGTGAATGAGCTTGCTAAATTCTCCAATTCATGTAAAATATGAGGCTCAAAAACCCTAAAACTTGAACATCTAACAATCTTGTGACACTACATCAAAAGTATTTCACCATCTTGTGATTGTTAAATACATTAAACACTAATTTTAAAGCTTTACTAATTGATTATCAAAAACTTAGCTTTTCTAAGTGGATTTTTTGTCACAACCATATACCCACCATTAATCATTGTTAATTGTAACAAGTCTTAGTGAACAAATTAACAAAATATTTAGCCTCGTTGCCACATCCAATTTTATTTTTTTTAAGAATGTTTGAAACTAAACAAACAAGCCAATAATAAGTCTATATGACCATTATTAGCTATTCAAAACTTCAACATTCCTATGTATTTATCAATAGTTGCCACTTTACACCATCATTATCAGTACTCATAGAAACTATTGATTTTTTAAAAAAAAGGCACCAACACCTAGACAAAATGTTAGAGCATGATTCAAAAAGTAATTGCAGCCCTACTATGGCTAAGTATACCTTTGTTTACATTGGTACATCCTACTTTCTGCAACACTCCACCTCAATTGCTTTCTCCGTATTTTTTAATGGAAAAAGAGGCTACTGACCCACAAAAACCTGCTTTACAATTATCTGCTACCAATGTACAGGTAGAGATTATAGGTAAAATGGCGCAGGTAAAACTAATACAACACTATAAAAATGAGGGCAATAAAAATGTAAATGCCACTTATGTATTCCCTGCTACAGCAGCTATAGCGGTTCATGAATTATCTATAAAAACGGCTACCCAAAGGCAGCAGCTTCGTGTTAATAAACGCGAATCAACGGATGAATACAAACGCAGTCAACTGCATAAGGAATTTTCTAATGTGCTGGAAATGCCCATTCAGAAAATTTTACCTCAACAAAGTGTTACAGTTACTCTTAGTTATCTACAAGAATTAGCTTTTGAGAAGGGGCAATATACCTTTAGCTATCCTAAAGAAATTTTGCCGCAGTTGTCTCCTTTTGATGCTAACAAAGAAGGGGAGCAGCCACTGCCATTAACACGCGAAAAAGATTATGAAAGCGATGAGTTTGGCACAGATGTTCCGCTAACTTTAGCACCCATAACAAATACATCTACTTCTAAAGACCACTCACCAACATTTCAATTAGACGCAACGATTTTTCAAGCCAATTTAGCAACTGATAATATTCAGTGTGATGCAGCTACTGCAATGATAACTGAAAATAAAGAAGGCTATGCCCACATTACTATCAAGAGAACAGAAGCTTTAGCAGATTGGAAAAATGATTATGGTTTTCAATATCATTTAGGTCATCAAACTGTTGAGTCAAATTTATGGCAAACAAAAGGGGAGGGGCAGCAGCATTTTCTATTGCAAATTGATCCACCTCAGCAGTTTGACAATTCGCATATCGCACTTAGAGAGTATGTTTTTATTGTAGATGTTTCAGGCTCCATGAAAGGCAACCCTTTGGCAACTTCCAAAAAATTAATTCAAGAATTGGTTGGTCAACTCAATAGCGATGAGCAGTTTAATATTGTACTGTTTTCCAGAGAAGCGAATGTGTTGCAAGAAACAAAATCGTTGAAGGCAAATGAGAAAAATATTGAAAAAGCCTTAACTTTTATTGAAGAAAATAAAGGCGGAGGTACCACTAAAATTTTGCCCGCCATTCAAAAAGCCATGAATTTGCCTTTTACCAAAGACTTCGCTCGTTCCATCGTAGTGATTACAGACGGCTTGGTACGGCTTGATAAAAATGCTTTTGAGTTGATAAATAGCTATTTGGCCAAAACCAATTTATTTACTTTTGGAGTTGGCAAAACCATCAACCACGATTTTATACAAGGTTTAGCCAATTTGACCCATTCTAAAGCTTTTTTTGTTAGCAAAAAGTCGGAAGCCGAGCAGCAGATCGCCCAATTTTGCCAATACGTCAAAGCTCCTTTACTCACAGACATACAACTCACTTTTGAAGGATTTGAGGGCTTAGAAAGAAATCGCGAAAACCTACCCGATTTATTGGCAGGCCGTCCCCTAGCTGTTACAGGCACTTACTTAACAGCAAATAAAGGCACGATTACCATAACAGGAAAAACAAAAGGCGAAAGCACATTTTCCGAAACCATCAATGTATCAGATGTTCAAACACAGATAGATACAAAACTGTTGCGTTATATATGGGCAAAAGAACGTATTGCTTTATTGAAAGATTATAACACCTTAGTTTATAGCAAAAATAGAAAGCGAAAAGCGTATAGAACCCTCATGCAGCAACATAGTGAAGAACTCGCTAGTTTGGGCACAACTTATAACCTATTGACACCGCAAACTGCCTTTTTTATAGATAATGGGCAAACTCACAGCACGACAAAGCAAATGATTCCATTGCCACAAAGCTATAAAATCAAGCGCAGTGCTAAGACAAAACGCTACCTGAATCAGCCGCTAAGTACCGCAGAACAACGTGCCAAAAAGCGAGCAGAGCAAGAGGAATTAGCCTATTACTATGGTTTTCAGTTGACTGATACCGTAGATTTGCCGCCGCCTGTATACTCACAATATAAAAAATGGTTCAAAAGTACGAGCAATCGTATAGACAAGCACCCCAAATTTTCGGGCGGTTTACAAGCGATGGTGCGTTTCATGCAACAACATCAAAACAGAAAATCACAGCACAAAGATAGTGAACTGAATTTCAACAACGATACCTCTATTACAAGCCTTACAGCAACCAATAATCACAACTCCAAAACAAATTTTACAAACAATAGCAAAGGCAGTGTATGGTTAAGCATTTTGATTGACGAGCAGGGGCAAGTCAGCGATGCACAAGTCACCTACAGCAGCAATGAATCCCTGAATGACCGTGCTCTTAACACTATTGCTAAAATGCCTAAGTGGACACCTGCTATCAAAGACGGTCAAGCGGTTGCTACTCGCTGGTTGTTGCCTGTGCCGATGGTTTTTTAGTGGGGTGTAATTCCTTGATTTTTTCCAATAGCCATTGTTGTTCTTTTAATGGTTGTATATTGTTTACATCATTTTCCAAAATCGTCAATTTAGCTTCCAGTTTCTGGAGTGCTTTTTTGACGATTTTGTATTTTATGGACAAAGTAAAATTTTTTCTCACTATAGAATTTTTTTTAATAAAAAAAAAGCCAGATAATAGTTTGATGGTTATGTTGTTAAGTATTGTTATATTGTTTTTAGGTGATCTTATTAAGCAATAAAAAAACTCACTTAGCCTTATTTATAACTTTGGTATTATAGTTTCCCATCCATAATTTTGCTTTTAGCTAATTTTTAGCTTTAAATATTTTTAAACCCTATTATTTCATTTAAATTTTAATTAAAAGATGGGAATAAATACTTCTATATTTAGCATAGCAAATACTGTTATTTTGTTACTGATGTCATTTAATGTAATGGCTCAAACAAATTATTCTTCTACTAATTCTAAAGCAAGAACTGTTTCAAAATTTGACTTTTTTACTAAGGGAAAGGATGTAATACATGAACCAAAAGTATGTGTATATCCTGGGGATGTTAATAACAATGGCATTGTGACTATGCTAGATTTAATTGATTGGGCAAAAGCTTTGGGTACTCCCTCAGGGCCTAAACGTTCTGCTACTACAATAGAGTGGGGATGTCAAATTGCTAAGGAATTATGGGGAGATAACGATAAAAATGGTGTGGATGATGTATTTGCTGATTGTGATGGAGATGGAAGCTTGACTATATCTGATACGAAAGCAATTGTTCAGAACTACACACATCCTGATTTATTATCTCAAGTGTCTACAGAGTATGATAAGAGTAATTGGCATTTACGTTGTGCTTATTCTTCTGATAATGGAGATATGGATGGTGACGGAACAATAGACATGCTGCTATTTGATATGTACTTAGAGGATTCATTAGACACCAAACAAAAAAGAGATATTTTTGGACTAACTTTTACTCTTGATCTTGGCGGAGCACAGGTTACTTTTGATGATTCTGTTTTAGGTGTACATGGTAAAGATATGATAGGAATGAGTCGTAATTTTATAGATGCCTCAACAACTGTAATAGGAATGACAAGATTAGATAATTCTGATATGATGACTAGCGGAGAGGTTTGTATCATTGGTTGTTTAGTAGAGGAAGAAGTTTATGGTGTAAAACCTTACAATGCAAACCCAACTAACAGTAATTACAAACAATCTACCGCATCCAACCACGAATATATGCCTATTATTGTAACTCCCTTTAATGTTGAAATATTTACTGTTGATGGTTCTGTAGCAAAGATTCCAGCTGTTGCTGATACTATTTGGGTATTATTTGACCATTATTGTAGGCCAGAAGTACTTAATCCTGAACCATATATAACAAGCGTACAGATTGGTGAGCAAATTCGCGAAAGTGGAAATGACGGTGGGCATGCTTTTTCTGATTCGATTATAACTGTCAGTAAGAGTACTATTAATAAGTTTAAAATTCAATCTGAATCTACTGGTTTGATAAATAATTTTTTTTATAAGGTATGGATAGATTACAACCAAAACAATGAGTTTGAAGTTGATGAGTTGGTAGTATCTAAAAGAGGAGGGCAATTGGTAGAAGATGAAACAATAACTATATCTCAATATGCACTTACAGGAGTCACACGTCTGAGAGTAGTTGTAAGTAGGAGAGATGTAACAGACCCTTGTGGCTATATTTACAATGGCGAAGTAGAGGATTATTTGGTCAATATAACTGATGGATTAGCATGTAATTTATCAACTTTGGTAGAGGAAAGTGGTAGTTTCTACCTGTTAACAATTGAAAATGGTATTCCACCTTATGAGTTAAATTATGATAGTGGTGTAAAAAGGGTTAATAAACGTACAGATAATGAGTTTGTTATAGTGTTAGAGAATTCAGCAGCTAAACCACAAATCACTGTTACCGATGCAGATGGTTGCCAAACTACAGTAGACTGGCCAGAGGGCAAAAGACAAGAATTTGTAAAACTACCACTAGAGGTTAATGTATTTCCAAACCCTGCTAAGGAGCACACTACTTTTACCTATGACATTACAGAAGAAAATACCAATGTGCGTTTAGAAATATTTAACTTATCAGGGCAAAAAGTTGCCACAGTTGTAGAGGAGATAGGACAAACTATAGGTAGGCATCAACAAGTTTTTACATGTAGTGATTTGCCACAAGGCTCCTACCTTTACCGTTTACAAACTAATGAAACTGCAACAAGTGGTAAACTGCTAATTGTTCGATAGAGAAGTAAAAGTCATTGGCATCATTGTAGCCTAAAAAAACTTCCTCTGAGATTACTTGGAGGAAGTTTTTTTTAGTTCAGAATCAAATCTTGTAGCCTCTGGTTACAAAAAATCTCACATCTCCCGTCTCAAGAGATCACACCTTCTTCCCCTTCATCGCTTTGGCAATGGCCACATCCATAATGCGCTCGGCAAAAGGACGGGTATACTCATTAAGTTGTTCAATATGTTGGTGAATCAGGTCTTTATCGCTTGACTGATTGGTGAGTGTTGCTTTTAAAGTGTTAATCAGGGCTTGGGTTTGGGTGATTTCGGTTTTGCTTAGATGCGTTTGATTTTGGGAAATAAATTTTTCCGTAGTTGCCACAATTTGTTCCGCCTCTACGATTGCCTCTTGTAAGGCGCGCGCAGAACGGTCTTGCTCGGCAAATTGTATCGAATCCAATAACATTTTGCCCATTTCCGCCTCTGTCAAGCCATATTGTGGGGTCACTTCTATACTTTGTGCTACCCCAGAACGCAGCTCCTGCGCCTTCACCCTAGTAATGCCGTCCGCATCAATGATAAAGCTGATTTGCACCTTCGGCAAGTTCGCAGGCATCGCAGGGATTCCTTTTAAATGAAATTCGCCCAGCTTGCGGTTGTCCTTTACCAAATCGCGCTCCCCCTGATAAACAGCGATTTTCATATTTGCCTGTCCATCAACTTGTGTCGTATATTGTCGGGCAGCCTTCACTGGCAGCGTTGAATTGCGCGGAATAATGACATCCATCAGACCGCCCATCGTTTCGATGCCTAGAGAAAGGGGGGTAACATCCAAAAGTAGAAAATCCTTATTATTGCCTGCCAAAATATCGGCTTGAACGGCGGCTCCGAGGGCTACCACTTGGTCGGGGTCTAGTTGTTTATGCGCTTTTCTGCCAAAAAATGCCTCTACACTTTTTTGCACCAAAGGGATACGCGTAGAGCCTCCCACCAATACCACCTCCTCAATATCGGCAGCCGTCAGTTCAGCATCAGTCAGGGCTTGTTGGCAACTTTTCAAAGTGCGTTGCACCAATGGCTGAATCAACTGCTCAAAGCTTGCCCTGTCAATGCTGCAATCAATTTGTCCGATGGCATCGCTGAAATTCGGCGCATCACTTAGGGCAATTTTCGCCGTTTCCGCTTTTAGCCGCAAGCTTTGATTGAGGCTTTGGTCATTTTTTACTTCTTCGGCAGCTAAATTATTTTTTTCCAACCAATAATCAACAATCGCTTGGTCTACATCATCGCCCCCCAAAAAAGTATCGCCATTGGTTGCCAATACCTCAAAAACGCCATTTTCAATTTGCAAAATAGAAATATCGAAGGTTCCGCCCCCCAAATCATAGACCGCAATCAACTTTTCGGAGGCTGCTCCAATGCCCAAACCATAGGCTAGGCTCGCTGCGGTCGGCTCGTTCACAATTCGCAAAACCTCTAAACCAGCTAATTTGCCTGCATCGCGGGTTGCTTGTCGCTGTGAGTCGTTGAAGTAGGCTGGAACGGTAATCACTGCTTTGGTAACAGGTTGTTGTAAGGCTTCTTCGGCGCGCTGTTTGAGGGCTCTTAGAATGTGGGCGGATAGTTCTATGGGCGTGAAAAATTGTTTGCCCACCTTAATTTTAACCAAACTTTCGCTGTTGTCATCTATGATTTTGTAGTTGAAATAGGCGGTTTTGGCTTCAATATCATTATAGGATTTGCCCATCAATCGCTTAACGGAGTAAATGGTATTTTCGGGCTGCTCTAGCAAATAGGATTTTGCTTTATTGCCCACTATAGTTTGTTTCCCAAAGTGAATGATAGACGGCACTAACTTACTACTTCCAGTCGCATCGGTAATGGCCACTGCCTCGCCCGTTGATTCCTCAATATAGGCGACAAGGCTATTGGTTGTCCCTAAATCAATGCCGACAATGATGTTTTTAGGTTTTTTGAAAGTGTTGAGCGTGCCTTCTTTTACGTTGATGCTGATTTTTGCCATTTGCTGGTTTTGTGGTTGCGAGTTATGGGTTTTTGGGTTGTGAGTTGTGAGTTTT
>JAHDHV010000247.1 GCA_020631155.1 Bacteroidota bacterium
GCTGCATAAAAACAAAGTATAATCAAGAAATAAAATAATACTATCCAAATACCATTTTGCACATCTAGCATTAATAGGCTAAACAAGCCTCCTGAAATCAATAATGCTACTGCCAAACAAATTTGCTCACAAGAAAAATTTGCCTTTAACATTAAGTGATGTAAATGTGTTCGATCAGGAGAAAAAGGTGATTTTCCTTTACTCATTCGCCCCAAAACTACCCGAAATAAATCAACAATAGGTAAAGCAACGATGAATAGTATATACCATAATAAGACACTATACTCACTAATAATCAATACATTAAATAATTTAATTACTAAAATAGCAATGGTTAAGCCTAGAAAAGTAGAGCCATTATCGCCCATAAAAATTTTAGCTTGACCAAAATTATATTTTAAAAATCCAATGACCGCAGCAATTAGTAATACAGCAAAAGCAGCCCATTGAATTAAGCCTACAAAAAATAAAGCTATTGCTAACCAGAATAATTGTGTTGTACAAAGGGTACCCGCTAATCCATTAATACCATCCATAAAATTAATGGCGTTGAGCATTAAAACAATAAAAAATATAGTTGCCATTACATTAACAACATTTTGATATGGATATATAACTCCAAGTAAATGCTCTATGTTGAATATTAAACCTGCTTGACACAAACTCAAGCTTAATCCAATTTGTGCTAATAATTTGATAATAGCAGAAATAGGCATAACATCATCTACTAATGATAATAAAAACAATACTATAGAGGCAACAAAAAAGGCTTGCCACTCAGCAGAAATAATACCAAACCCCCATATGAAAGAGAACCAAACACTTAAATATATACCAATTCCTCCTATTGCGCTAATGGCTTGTTTGTGTAATTTCCGATGGTCTGGAATATCATACCAAGCTGTCATAGCAGCAAAGCGAATTAACAAAGGCTGCATCAATACACCTAACAATCCACTAACTAACATAAAAATCGAAACTGTCCATAAAACTTCCATAGCCAATTAATTATAAAGTTTACCACTAGATATTTGAATTTTTTCTTTGGGACATTGCTTTACCCATTGGTAAATATATAGTCCTCTGGGATGACTGGTAAGTACTTGTTGAATAGTTGTAATTGGCAAATAGTGATTGGATTCGTGGACTAATTTTCCCGAAATATGGTAGACCATGAACCGCATTTCTGAAGACAAACAATCTTCTTTTTTATTTTTTCTTAGCTTATTTTTGGGGGTAAAGGTAGTTTTCCAGATAGATGTATTCTGGATTTTCGATGATTTTTTATTTTTTCGTTGATTATTTACTAAGTAAGAGTTTAACTGAGCAGCGTCTATAATAATATAACTTTCTTGACAAGGAATTGGAGTATCTATTTCTAGCCATAAAGACTCACTTCCTAATAATGAATAAGTAATGCATTGACTTTTTTCTCCATTAGACCAATTATACTTTGTGGAATCAGGGGCGCAGAGTTCAAAAGTTTTAATCTTGGCTTTCTCTAAAACATCTTTTTCAAGCACATATCGAACTTCTACTTCTAATTTTTTTGTAGGTTCGATGTATAACCAAAGTTCATTACTTCTGTACGTATGTGTTTTATGTTTTGTTACAGCTTTCACATAATTCCAACCATTTTTCAGGTTATCTAATGTTATAAATGATTTTTTTGTGACAATTTGATTATTGTTTACCCAAAGTGTTGTTTGTAATTTTTTAGCTTCTAACAAAGTGTTAACAACTACCATTACTTCTTCAGAACTACAATAATTATCACGACCGTCTATTGTGTACAATTGAATTGCTGGACGTTTATGAACATATAGCCTTCTCAACATAGAATACTGAATATCAGATAGGTATAAACTACCATCTTTAGCAAATAATAAATCTGTAACTCCGTTAATCCGTCCGCTTAATGCATCTCCATCTAAATATCCTTGTTGTTTTTGCTGCCCTGCTACTGTTGTCACACAAGCATCATCCGTTAAAGTGCGAATCGTGTAATTATAACCATCAGCAACATACAGCACATTGTTAGGTGACATTGTGATTGCCCAAGGATAATGAAACTGCGCCTTTGAAGCACAAGCATCTATATATCCTTTTTTTCCATTTCCTGCAAAAGATACTACATTTCCTACTTTATCTATTTTTTTTATTTTATGATTCCACTCATCACTAATAAAAATAATACCTTCTTTGCTAATAGCCACATCATAAGGGCGATTAAATAATGCTTTTTCTTTGTATTCCTCACGATCTCCTGCACCAAAAGGATAGCCTGCTAAAGTTGAAACTTTTCCATATTTGTCCTTATTAACTGTGCGAATACAGTGCGAAAAATGGTCTACAACCACTAAGTAACCATCAGGATGTACTGCTATTCCTGTTGGCTGGGCAAACTTTGCCTCTGTAGTCATGCCGTCATTCCATCCCATTTTTCCTGCCCCTGCTATAGTAGACACTCCACCATCTAGGTCAATACATCTGATGTTGTGGTTCTCTGTATCTGTTACATATAACGCAGCCGCTTTGTTATCCCAACAAATATCTGAGGGCGAATCAAAACGTGCCTTTGCTCCTCTTCCATCAATATTTCCCTTCTCTCCTCGCTTTCCAGCAAAAACTTGTATTTGCCCTTTTGTATCTAAACGCAAAATACAATGCCCTCCTTTTTCAGCAATGTAAATGTTACCCTTCTCATCCTGTGCCAAACCCGAAGGTTGCCGAAAAGCAAATTGTCTGGCATGCCCATTTACATCTACCGATGGCACAGTTAATCGCCCTGCTTCCGTTACTAATAATTGAGCATTAGCTAGGCAATAAAATAAAATGAGAACTATAAATGTGATTATTTTATTAAGTATATTTTTCATTAAAGGGCACTTTTTTGATGGGCGAAAGTTATTAATAAATACAAAAAAACATTTTTAGTTATGGCCATTTACAAAGTTTTAGAAATTTCTAACTCTACTTGCTTGAGTAACAACTCATGGAAAGTTGTAGCATACTGATTGGAAATGTATTGCCAAGTATAATGCTGCTCTGCCAATTGTTTCATATTTTTTCCTATAGCTGTATAATCTTCTGACTGTAAATTTAATAGCTGCTTTTTTAAATCAACAGATGAATTAAAATACATTGCTTTTTCAAAAGTTGTCGCTCGATTAAAGGCAACATCATAGGCTAAAATGGGTATCCCAAAATGCATAGCTTCTACTAAAGTTGGATTCGTTCCCCCTGCGGAATGTCCATGAATGTATAAACTAGCATGAGCTCTCAGTATGTATAAATCTTTCTTATCATAAATGGGGTCTAGTAGGGTAATTTGAGGGTTAGAAGCATATTTTTGAAACAACTCCTGCCCATAACTACTATTATTCCAATTGCCAATAAATATCAATGGCCAATGATTTTGTTGGGCAAAAGATTTTAAAATAAGTTCAATATTATTTTCAGGAACAATACGACAAATTTTTAAAGCATATTTTTTTTGAATAAAAGAATATTTTTCAACTTGTTTTCCGCTTAATTGAACGGGTAATAAATGATTTCCACCATAAGCAATGAGGGTCGTTTGGCAATTGTATTCCTTCTGCAAATGTGTGCTAATAGCTTTGTTATCGCTGATTATTTCATCCGCTAATTTAACTGCGAGGGCTTCTAAATGCCGCAATAAAAATTGGGTGGGCTTATTCCATTTTGCCCGTTTCCACTCAATACCATCGGGATGTACAATGATTTTTTTATTGGAAAATAGCTTGACAAATGGCAATACTAAAGCCCCTGCTACTCCGAGTAACAATAAAATATCGGCGAAAAAAGCAGCCCGAATAACTGAAACAGAATCGTAAATAATGCTTTGCCAGCCGTTGGCTTTGAATGGTAAGTAAATTAATTGGCATCCTTTATACTGATTAGGACGCTCTGATTTGGGGTAATTATGTGTTGTATTAAAAACTGAAAAATCAAAATCTTCACATAAATTTTCAATTAATTGTTCTGCTAATGTCTCAAATCCTCCATAACGTGCGGGCACTCCAGCACAACCAATAATGGCTACTTTTATCTTTTTCTTCATAATTTTTCTTAATTTATCATATCAGTTAATAGCTCAATAAGTCTTGAAATAAGACATGAGTCCTGAATTTTGCGGCATGTTTCATTTTCTTCCTAACACTTTGTATAGAATTCCCTTTCAGCTTTTAGAAATTAGAAATCTCAGAAAAACTATTTGAATACGAATCACTAATCTATTAATCCACAAACTGTTAAAGTAAGTATAAACTGTTTGGTTGAAAAATACAGCATTTAAAACATACTAAATTTTGTGATAAGAACTTATCTCAAAAATCTTACAATACATTTAAAAATACCTTATTACTAATTACATACTTGATAGAATAAAAAAATACTAGATTCTCTCTTTTGCTCAAAGCAGTTTACGGAATGTCTATGCTATTTGTTAGCTTATAGGGCATAAGAAATATCATTTAAATATCATTTTTAAGCAAAAAAAATAAAGCTTGAACAAATAGGCTCAACATAAATATCTCATTATCAAAAATTTAGCCTGCAAATACCTAATTTGCTTTTGTCATACTATTTTATAGCTTTCACTCTATTTCTCCTATCTCCTGTCTTACATCTACCTACTTAACTTATCTATAAAATGAGTAGCCCTCAAAACATTTTTTTACCTTTGCGCTTCGCCATCAAAAAAGTTGATATGAACTATCCTAAAGTTATCATCAAAAAAAAGAAAGCAGAAGCCATCGGCCGAAGACATCCCTGGATATTTTCAGGAGCCATTGCCCGAATAGAGGGCAAACCTAAAGAGGGAGATATTGTACAAGTACTTGATTATCAAGGAAATTACCTAGCTACAGGACATTTTCAAAAAAGCAGTATAGCCATTCGTTTATTTTCTTTTACCCCATCAAGTATTGATTACAATTTTTGGGTCAATAAACTACAAGCAGCTTATTTGTATCGTCAAAAAATTGGCATTGTGGGGCAAAGTGATACCAATGTATACCGCCTTGTTCACGCCGAAGGAGACGGTTTGCCTAGTTTAATTATTGATGTTTATGGAAAAACGGCCGTTATTCAAACTTATTCTTGGGCAATGCACCTATTAAAACCAACTTTGGTAAAAGCATTGCAAGCTGTTTTAGGAGAGAATTTAGTTGCTGTTTATGATAAAAGTACAGATAGCTTGTCTAGTTTGAAAAAAATGCTGCTAGATACCGTAAAAAATGGCTATTTGTATGGAACATTAAGCGAGCAAATTGTTACAGAACATGGGCATCGCTTTTGGGTAGATTGGGAAAAGGGGCAAAAAACGGGTTTTTTCATTGATCAGCGTGAAAATCGGCGGTTGTTGGCGCATTTTGTAAAGGGCAAACAAGTATTGAATGCATTTTGTTATTCGGGAGGCTTTTCTATTTATGCTCTTAAAGCTGACGCAAAATTGGTTCACTCGGTAGATAGCTCACAAAAAGCCATACAATGGACGGAAAAAAATGTGGCTTTGAATGGTTTTGATTCAGAAAATAAACACAAAAGTTTTACGCAAGATGTAGGTAAATTTTTGCAACAAAATACACAGCACTATGATGTAATGGTGTTGGATCCACCTGCTTTTGCCAAACATCGCAATGCTCGTCATAGTGCTATTCATGGATATAAACATTTGAATACCAAGGCTTTTTCTCAGATTAAATCAGGTGGCGTTCTCTTTACCTTTTCTTGTTCACAAGTCATTAGTCGCGCTACTTTTTATCATACAATTACAGCAGCAGCTATTGAAGCTAAACGCAATATTCGAGTACTACATCACCTTAGTCAACCGCCAGATCACCCTGTCAATATTTTTCATCCAGAGGGAGAATATTTAAAAGGATTGGTATTATATGTGGAATAGAGACAATTCATGAATTGTCTTTACAAATTGCCTCTACAATCGTAAAAACACAATATTTATCCGCTAGTTAAAGCATATTTTTTTACTTCAACTATCAAAATAATCAACTCTTTGAAAAACAATACTGTATTATTTAGAATATTTTTCACCAATTTTTTAGATTTTCTAAGCTTTTCGGTCATCATCCCTGTCTTACCATTTATTTTTTCGACAGATGAAAGTAGCATTTTTAGAAATGATTTTACTAAAGAGCAATTAACGCTTTTATATGGGCTTTTACTCGGTTTTGCTGCTTTAGCCTCTTTTATTGGCGCACCTATTTTGGGCATTTTATCAGATAAAATTGGCAGAAAAAAAATATTATTATACTCTAACATCATTCATGTATTAGCCTATTTGCTCACTTTGTTAGGTGTTTATTCTGTTAGTTTATTGTTGATTTTTTTGGGGCGAATTGTACCGGGATTGATTAGCAATACCGTGAATACCGTACAAGCAGCTATTGCTGATGTGAGTGACGAGCAATCAAAAGCAAAGAACTTTGGCATTACAGGTGTTGCTTTTGGATTAGGCTTTATTGGGGGCTTACTCATTGTTGTATTATTATCCGCTTATGATTGGTTCAGTCATTCTATGGCTTTTATATTGGCAGCGATATTGGGTACAGTTAATGTATTTTACATATGGCTACAGTTTCCCGAAACCTTAAATTTAGACAAGCAACAAGCACACCAAAAAATTCAACTTTGGACGGGTTTCGACAATATTCGGCGAGCATTTACTTCGGCAAAGTTTCAACTCTTTTTCCTTTCTATTTTTATGTTAACTGTTGGTTTTGCTTTTTTTACACAATTTCTTCAATATTATTTGATGGATAAATTCCATATGGATTTGCAACAAGTAGGTCTAATATTTATTTACATTGGCGTTTGTGTTGTCATTACGCAAGGCGTATTTCTGCGTCCTATTTCCAATCGTTTTCCTCCAAAACAAGTGTTGAAAGTCTGTATTTTTATGTTTATGTTGAGTTATTTGTTGCTGTTGTTACCCCAAACAGTTGCTCAATTGTATATGGCTATTCCTGTGATGTTGTTTTTTCAAGGCATCACATTTCCGACCTCTCTAGCGGTTGTTTCTAATTTGGTAAATGATCGTATACAGGGGGAAATCATTGGTATTAATCAGTCGGTGCAGGCTTTGGCTAATGCCATTCCACCTATTTTGTTTGGTTTTGCCGTTGGTTTTAATCCCAGTTTTCCGCTTTATTTTGGCACTGTTTGCAGCTTTTTTGGCTGGTTGATGTTTCTAGGATTTTTGAAAAAAGCAGAAGATAAATAGTGGGTTTGTGGTTGTGAGTTTGTGGGTTTGTGGTTGTGGGTTTGTGGTTGTGAGTTTGTGGGTTTGTGGTTGTGAGTTTGTGGGTTTGTGGGTTTGTGGGTTTGTGGTTGTGAGTTTGTGGGTTTTTGGTTGTGGGTTTTTGGTTGTGAGTTTGTGGGTTTGTGGTTGTGGGTTTGTGGTTGTGAGTTTGTGGGTTTGTGGGTTTGTGGTTGTGGGTTTTTGGTTGTGGGTTTGTGGGTTTTTGGTTGTGGGTTTGTGGGTTTGTGGGTTTGTGGGTTTGTGGTTGTGAGTTTCTAGAATGAAACATTTAAAAATCCAAATATCTAAAAATCCAAATATCTAAAAAGCCTACCCACCCAATAAACTTCTAGCAAAAAAACGTTCTCTAAAATACTGCCCTTTATATTTTCGGAGTAAGTAATCTAAGGCGAAATGTTCTACTTCTTTTTTGCCAAAATAATATTGAAAAATACTTGCGGTACCATATTCTTGTGCCAATCGCTTAACAAATTTGGGGTTCACATTTTTGCTCATCAACAAGTCACGTAAGCTTTTTTTATCTACTTCATCTAAATGATTGCCCTCTTTTTTTAAAGCCTTTGACAAATCATTGTAATCTGCAAATATTTTAGGTGTATCATCTTTGCTAAGAAATAAGGCAACTCCATTTTTATTTCTAGGAATATCAACATGTGTTAATACTTCTTTTTCTACCGCTATTGGGTCTTCATGCAATTTTTTGATAAATAACTTTAATGCTCGTCCATCATCAAAGTAATGCAAATCAATTCCATTCATTTTTTCCATCATATAGCTATATCGCTCCTGCAACTTATTTTCTAAATCTCCATATATATAACTAGCCTGTGATTTAATTTCTTGCAGTATTTCATCTACTTTTGACGACAGCATCGCTGGAATAGCTGCCTTAGCTCCTGACCAATACCATTCATTTTTATACTGATATAAACTCCCCATCACTAAGTCTCCAACTTTATAAGTTGCTCTTGTATTTTCTTCTACAACCCAACAACTGCGCCCATTCACCTGATTTAGCAACTGACTTGTTCGCCCTTTTAATTCTTTAACCTCAAAAATAGCTAAATCTCGCTTATACCAATTTATTATATCCTTTTTTTCTTCTTCTGGCAAATTTAATACTAATGCCAATATATTAATAGCCCCTAGACCTGACCAAGTTGTGCATACTTGACAAGCATAGTCATCAATAGCGGCAGGAAGCGGTTTTAATTCTTCTTTTTCCAGATAATGCACCAAATGAGTTCTAAAAAGATAAGCATCTGTTGCTATCCAAATTAGCTTTTTCTTTATTTGGGAAATGAATTTATTCGGTTGATTTAAAAATTTAGTAATTCCTGATCCTCGAGGGATTTTTAGAAAATTTTCATCAAAAAATTCAGCGACTTGCAGCGATATTTTATCTAAATCAGCATCGAATGGAGTAATGTGCTGTTGTTTTAGAGAAGATAGTTCAGGTAGAAAATTCCACAAAAAATATTTAATACGAAAAGGATCAAAAGGCTCATCAATGATGTGTTTTCCTTGTGCCAAAACAATAGGCAGAGGTGTGCCGAACTGTTGCAAATTATAATTTTCTAGGCTTTCCCAAAGCCCTATATTATTGTATAAGTCTTCGGCAAATTCTACCAAAGCAGCAGAAAGTGTATTCAAATCTTCACTACTCACATTTAGCAAATTGGCATTCAGCTGCCCTTTGAGCCGAAGCAAAAAACGGCTCATTTCTTTGTGAAGATTTAATACT
>JAHDHV010000248.1 GCA_020631155.1 Bacteroidota bacterium
GGCTAAGAGCAATAGTTGTTATATGAAATCCCTCTTTTTCTGACACACTCAATTGTTTTTCACTTTTTTAGTGAAAAAAAAATTCTCCTTTACTTAAAGGAACCATTCGTATTTACTATAGCGTTTCAACAAAAAAAGCCAAAAACCTAAATATCCAAAAGGCTAAAAAGCCAATTCAACAATCGTACAAAGATCATGGTAAGCAAATACAATCCACAGCAGACAGAGGACAAATGGTATCAATATTGGCTGGAGCAGGATTTTTTCCACTCCACTCCCGATGAGCGTGAGCCGTTCACCATTGTTATTCCGCCGCCTAATGTAACGGGCAAATTACATATGGGGCATATGCTCAACAATACCATTCAAGATGTGTTAATTCGCCGAGCGCGGATGAAGGGTTATAATGCCTGCTGGGTGCCGGGAACGGATCATGCGTCTATTGCAACAGAGGCGAAAGTCGTGAAAATGCTGCGGAAGCGAGGCATTAAAAAAAGTGATCTTACGCGCGAGGAGTTCCTCAAATATGCATGGGAATGGAAGGAAGAATACGGCGGTATTATCCTCAATCAATTGCATAAATTGGGCTGCTCCTGTGATTGGAAACGCACTCGCTTTACAATGGAAGAAAAACTGTCCAAAGCGGTGCTTCGTGTATTTGTTGATTTATACCGTAAAGGTCGTATTTACAGAGGCTTACGTATGACCAATTGGGATCCAGCAGCGCAAACGGTACTCTCCAACGAGGAAGTAATTTATGGCGAGGAGCAGTCACATTTATACCATGTTCGCTACCGAATTGAAGGAACAGAGGACGAATGGGTAACCATTGCAACAACTCGGCCCGAAACCATTTTGGGCGATACAGCAATTGCTGTGAACCCCAAAGATGAGCGATACACCCATTTACAAGGCAAGCGCGCCATCGTGCCAATGGTTGAGCGTAGTATTCCGATTATTTTCGACAATTATGTAGATATGACCTTCGGAACAGGTGCGCTAAAAGTAACGCCTGCACACGATACCAATGACTACGACATCGGGCAGCGACACAAACTCGAAGTGGTAGACACCCTTAATGCGGATGGCACTTTGAGCGAAGCAGCACAGTTTTACATTGGCAAAGACCGTTTTGAAGCCAGAAAGCTGATTATCAAAGATTTAGAGGAGCGCGAACATATTGTAAAGGTGGAGGATTATGTAAATAATGTTGGTCGTTCTGAGCGTACTGATGCGGTTATTGAACCTCGTTTGACGGAGCAATGGTTTGTAGATATGAAACAATTTGCAAAAATGGCTTTGGATGCGGTTAAAACGGATGAAGTTACCTTCTATCCTAAGCATTTTTTCAATATGTATAATAGCTGGTTAAATGAGGAAAATATACGCGATTGGTGCATCTCTCGACAATTGTGGTGGGGGCAGCAAATTCCAGCTTGGTATTATGGGGAGCATATATTGGTAGCCGAAACCGAAGCCGAAGCCCTCGCATTGGCGCGCGAAAAAACAGGCAATGCCAACCTAACTGCCGCCGCCCTACAGCGCGATGAGGATGCTTTAGATACTTGGTTTTCTTCGTGGTTGTGGCCAATTTCGGTATTCGATGGCTTTGAAAATCAGGAAGAATTAAAATATTACTACCCGACAAATGTATTGGTAACAGGTTGGGACATTATGTTCTTTTGGGTAGCGCGTATGATTATGGCGGGCTACGAATGGAGCGAGGATTTATTGGGCAGCGACTTTGTTCAGGCTAAAGGCCGACAGCCCTTTCATGAGGTGTTTTTTACGGGCATGATACGTGACAATAAACGCCGAAAAATGAGTAAATCACTCGGCAACTCCCCCGAAGCACTGGAACTGATTGCTAACTATGGTGCTGATGGGGTACGTTTTGGCGTATTATCCTGTGCAGCAGCAGGCAATGACATTATTTTTGATGCGCCTTTTGACCCAAAAACAAAGGCTGCCAAAAATGAAAGCAAGCTGTGTGAACAAGGACGCAATTTTACCAATAAAATTTGGAATGCGCTCCGTCTTATTAAAGGTTGGGAAACAAAGGCTGGTACAAATGAGCAAAATCTTCCGACCATTGCTTGGTTTGAAAATAAACTCAATCAAACGATGGCAACTATTGAGGAGCATTTCAAAACTTATCGCCTTTCGGATATTGTGATGACAACTTACAACTTTATTTGGAATGATTTCTTTTCGACTTATCTCGAACTCATCAAGCCCGATTATCAGCAGCCGATTGATCAGTATACTTATGATAAAACATTGGCTTTTTTCGAGACTTTAATGAAGGTATTACATCCTTTTATGCCTTTTATTACAGAGGAAGTTTATCAACAATTAAAGGAGCGTGAAAAAGGAGATAGTATTTGCGTAAGTAGTTATCCCTCAATAGGTTCTGTAGATGAAAAGGCAATTAAAAAAGGGGAAGTTGCTAAAGAAATTTGGTCGAAAGTACGCGATATTCGCAATAAAAACGGACTGAAACAACGCGAATTATTGGCGTTTCATGTAAAGTCCTCACAGCCTGATTTTTTCAACGACTTTAAGCCTGTTTTAAGCAAAAAAGCTTATTTAGCTTCTTTTGAAAGAACGACAACAGATGTTGACAATGCGGTTTCTTTTTTAATTGATCAGCATACTTTTTTTGTAGAAATTGGCAAAGAAATAGATGTCGAAAAAGAAAAAGCCGATTTGGAAAAAGAGCTAAAACGCTTACAGGGCTTCAAAATTGGCGTTTCCAAAAAATTAGGCAACGAGCGATTTGTCAATAATGCGCCTGCTGCTGTTGTGGCACGCGAAAAGCAAAAACTCGCCGATGCAGAAGCTAAGATCAAGTCTATTGAGGAGCAATTGGTGAAGTTGTGAATTAATTGATCTTGATATGGAAAAAAAAACGCTAATTCAAAAACAAATTAATTAATTTACCATTAATACATATACAAAACATCACTAACAACATAAAAATGTAGTAACTCATGAGATTTGTAGATGTCAAAAATGATGTTGCTTTTCGCAAAATATTTGGCAACGAAAAAAAAACCGTTATCCTCATTTCCTTCCTCAATGCAGTCTTGGAACTTGAAGGTATGGAGCGTATCAATAGTGTCACCTTGATAGACCCATTTCAATTGCCTAGAGTTAGAGGAGAGAAAGCTTCCATCATTGATGTCAGAGCTAAAGATAAGCGTGGACGTTCATTTATTATAGAAATGCAAGTGGCAGAAAAAGATGGCTTTGGAAAAAGAGTGCAATATTATCTTTGTAAAGATTATGCTAGTCAAATTAATAGAGGTGATGAATATCCAAAATTAAAGCCTGTTTATTTTATTGGCATTTTAAATTTTAAATTTTTTCCGGGTAATAATTATTTTTCTAAACATTTACTTATTGATGAAGAAACTGGTATTTGTACACTAGACGATTTAAAATTTCGATTTATCGAACTGACCAAGTTCAAAAAATCAGAGGATCAACTAGATAACATCATTGACAAGTGGACTTATTTTATAAAAAAAGCACACAAGCTCAAAATAGTACCTGAAAATACCAATGATAAAGGATTATTAGCTGCATATAGAGAAGCTGAAAAGCACAATTGGACAAAAGAAGAATATCACTCATACATATATGCTGGAATGAGGGAGCAAGATGCAAAAGGTGAACTCTCGTTTGCTGTAAGAAAAGCCGAAAAACTAGCAGAGGAAAGAGGTATGGAGAAAGGTATGGAGAAAGGTATGGAGAAAGGTATGGAGAAAGGTATGGAGAAAGGTATGGAGAATGTAATTGTCGGTTTACTCTCCCAAAACATCTTGACATTGGAACAGATAGCTGCGGCAGCAAATACAACTGTTGAAATAGTTCTAAGTATTAAAGCAAAACACAATTTATAATAAAAAAATACAATTAATTCAACTTGTTATTAAGTGCCAAGCACTAATTAATTATGCACAATTTTGTTCTAAAGTATTGACTTTCATTGTTTTAATCAAACAAAGAGTCCCGTTTAATTATTGTGTAGTACTTATAAGATTCTAAACAAGCAAAAAAGCGAGTTTTTTCTGTATAAAAATACGGAAAAAACTCGCTTTTTTTAAAAGATATAAGACCTAGACAAACAATTTATTATTTGCCTGCTCTCTAGCATCTATTTTCTAACTTCTAATCTCAGATTTCTAATCCACACTTTTTTTAGGTTGGTCTTTTACTGGCTGTACTTCTTCTTTTTCTTCCTCCTTCTTTTTCTCAAAAACCAATACCACTTTGTTAAAATCTGCTGCTGCATTGATCACGCTTCTGAAATTTTCGTATTGCTCTTTATCAAGGCTAATATTTTCATAATATTCCTCCGCAGTGATGCTCACTTTATTGCCATCAATTTTATAATCGGATAAAAAGCGATTGACTTTTTCGCCGCTTTTATTTTCCATAAATTTATCAATTTTCACATCTTCTAAACCTTCCAAAGTATAGCCATCAGGAATAGTAAAATTAATAGTTCGCTGATAATGAGTAGGATACGGCATATCAATTGGGTTTTGGCGTTTGTGTTCTTGATACAATTCTACCTGCTCGCCAATTATTTCCCCTACATTAAACAAATAACTGCGTCCTGCCTTTTCCATCAAATCATCTGTTGTTAATTTTCCTTTGATGATAAATTCTCGCTTTGGGTCTTCCGAATCATTAAGCGTTTCATTTTCAACATCTGACTCCAAAATTGTCGCTCCCCTAACACCAGATTTCAAGCGATTTTTCACAAAATCTTCTTTTTGAAATTCGTAAATAGCTCTAAATTCTACTGCACGATAGCCCGTCCAGCCGTATTCCATATCTAAGGAAACGCCAAAATTATCGTCAAAAGATACATTAGCATCAATACGATTCACGCTTTGTTTGGCAGTTGGCATATCAATGTATTTGTGATGCCATTTGTCGGAATCTTTGATAAACAAACCATAATTATCGGATAATTGATAAGGCGCAAAACCCAAACGATATTGAGATGCGCTAGGGCTAATGTATTTATCTATTTCTGGAAAATAAAACAGCACTTCAGTAAAGTTGCTCCAATCCTCAAAATCTTTGTCAAAGCGTGATTGATAACGGTTGCTTGTCATCACCATTTCATGCTCGATCTCAGCCTCCTGCAACATAGCTGCAAATACGCGTGCTAGTCCCACCTCATTTGCATATTTGTTGACCAAAATTTTATTAACCTTAATATAATCCACACCACTGCCCACTTTCACATCAATATTATTTTTAATATACTGTTCAATCTTTTTGACTTTTTCCTCTGTAGTACCTTTTTTGGCTTTCAAGTCTTTAAAAACATCCTTAATCAATGCTTTTGCTTTGTCATTATAACGATACATAGACGACTCAAACAACTTGGCAGCCGTTCCCCAATCGTATAGACGTGGTGACAATTGGCTTCTGTTGTAGGATAATTTATAGGCAACTTTCATCAAATTGGCGCGGTGAAGGCTGTAATCTTCCTCTCGTAAACCCTCCAAATCTGTTGTTATTCCCTTAAGGATTTGTACACTATCTCCTTTACCAACTGCCTTTTTTTCCTTTTTTAAATCAGGAAAACCATTGTAGCTTTTAGCTTCAAACTCTAGGTTATCAGGTGATATAATTTCAATGGAAGCCTCTTTTATTTTAGTATCTGTTTGCACCATACTTCGGCTATAAGGGTCTCCCACTTTTGATTGAGTAGTGTAAAAATACTCCAGTTCCCCTCCTTTTTCTACGCCTTCAATAGCAAAAATTTTAAGTGTCCCCAAATCGCGAACATCTTTTAGCTCTTTGATATTATCGCGGTTTAGTTCAGTAATTTTTCCATTAGGAGAAATCGCTCTTGCCTTCAACTCCACAAATTCAATTACATCACCCATTGGCACAAATACTTTGTTAAATTCTTCTACTGCCTGATCGCTATTGACACGAATAATTTTATGAGTTGTTTCGTATAGCACTAAATCAGCCTCTTTTCCATAGGTATATTCCAAAATGCGTTTATCTTTGATAATAATAGCAGAAGCAGCCATCTCCTCCTCTGTCAATGAATGGAGTGTTGGCGTTTCCTCCCAATTATAAGATTGATGGGTGTACTTATGTGCTTCTACTGCCGTGCTCACTGTTAGCATTAAGATTAGTAAAAGACAACTAATTAAGTTTTTTAACATGATTTTATATTAAATTTAAAAATAATTGCTCGTAAGTATGCTGTTAGCAATGCTGTAAAATGGGAGATGTTTAGGCACACTGATGACACTGATAGAGACAAGGTATTGCGTCTCTGTCTTGTTATATTATTCTGTTTTTTTAAGAACAATTACTTCTTGGTAGGTGTCATTTAGTTTGTGGATCATTTTGTTCCAATCTTCAAAACGTTCTTTTTTCAACATTAGATGGTCTCGAAAGACTTGTTGTTGTAAAATAATTTGATTGCCTTCCTGCTCATAAGTGGTTTTAAAACCAAATTCGGCATCTGCATAGCTATCGTTTTCAGGGAGATAGTGCACCTCATAACCTTCTGGAATCTGTAAAGCTACCTTATACTGATTGATGTGCTTGAACTCTACTTTTTTGTCCAGTTTTCGCTTTTCTATATCAATATCCTTATCCTGTAACATTCTCACCAAATTGAGGTTAATATACAACTTACTGCCTACTTTTTTCACATATCCCGGAATTTTAAAATCGTATTGAATGGTATTTTCTTTTTTTCGATTAAAAAAGTCGCCACCATCTACTTTTAAAATTTCAAATTTATTGTTGCCTTTTCGCAAAAAATCATTGAAAAATTTGTTGTCCTCATCGCCTTCTGCCTTCAAACGCTCGTACTGAGCAAACACCTTGCGATAGCCCGAAAAATTGGCAGTAGCCGAACCCAATAGATCGCGATTGTTTACACTCAGGGAAATACTTTCGGCAATCACATTCTCCTCTTTAGGCACTTCTGGCACATGTACCAATTCATAGGTTTGCTTGTCCAAGCCAATTAATGCCTGTTTGCCTTGAATCATTGAAGTGGGCATCCCAAAAGGAACATACTCGCCTGTTGCATCCAAAAATATAATTTCGCCATTAATTTTGGTACTCGCTATCATGTGATTGTCCACAATGGGCGTAGGTACTTCGTGATAGGTATAGGGGCGGTCACGCGTACCAATCCAAGTAAGATGTGCAGGAACATTCACTTTTTCCAACATCTCCACAATCAAACTGCTCATATCTTTACAGTCTCCGTACTTTTTGGTGCAAACATCAGCGGCTTCTCTTGGCACAAATCCGCCCAAACCATCTTCAAAAGCAACATATTTGATGTTATCTTGCACCCATTGAAAAATGCGCTTCACCTTTTCGGTCGTATCTGTTACCCCTTCGGTAAGGCTTTGCGCAATGGCCGCCAATTCTGCATTTTCCCCCTGATTGACATTTTCCACCAGCGAGCTATACCATTTATACAAGCCCGATACATCTGTTAAGACCTGCTTCTCTTTGCCATTTGCAGTAACTCTATTGATGTATACAACCACATGTGGCGCATAATAACTACTACTTGGCGCATTTTCTTCTGGTTCAAACTCCTCAACATTTTCCGCCGTCCAAGTATAGGTAATCCAATCTTTTTCCTCCGATTGTTGGAATTGAATGTTATCTGTATTTTTTCCTAGTAGCTTGTAGGTAATTTCTATATTCTTAGGAAAACTAACCGAAAAATTAGCAGATAAAACAGGGGCATAAGAGCGAAAATAAAAAGAGCCTAGTAAATAGGGTTCTTCCGTTTTTTCAGTATATTCGAGAGAAGTAATCGCGCCGGGCTGTACGGCAGGAAAGATAAATTTCTTCTGTTTGTGGTCAGAATAAAACACACTGCCCATCATCACATCCTTCGTATCAATGTTTTCTACCTGATGCTCTTTAAATTTTCCTTTTTTAATAGGCACTAAAGTTTTAGCTGTAATATCTGTTACGGAATCAAAGCTGGAGTAGTAAATGGATTTTTCAGAATACATCTGCCCTACATTTTCTAAGTAGAACATTTCTTCTTGAACCGTGCGCGCAATGTCCCATTTGTCATTTTTAAAATCAATGGTTAAATGCTCATCATTTTTTAGAAAAACGACTTCTGCTTCGGGAAACTGCTGTCTAACTATTTTGTCATCAATCTTTTCAATAACTGCCTGAGACTGCCCCATAACAAGGGAATTTGAACAGCAGCCTATCAATAGAAACAAAGCAGTTAGGCTCGATTTTAGCAGATTCAACTTCATATTTAATTGCATTATACTGTGAATAAGGTCTATTTTTTGGTATGTTTCATTTTTATCCTAACACTTTGTTTCTAAAATTGCTATTTGGCTATTTAGACTTCTAGCTCTCTAGCTGTTAAAAATTAGCGATTAGAAATCAATCAGTAAAAAACGTCCAAAAACGAATCACTAATCTACTAATCCACGCACTGTCAAAGTAAGCACAAACTGTTTGGTAAAAAAACACGCTATTTGAAACACACCTATTTTTTTTGAATAAATAACTAGACAAAATTAAAGCGTCATTAGACTTGTCATAAATGATTAATAGATAAGTTAATTATCTCAAGCCTCCTGTCTTAAATCTTAAATCTAAGTACCTAGACATTAAAAAAAATACAAAATTATGTTGTACTATGTTCTGTAAACTATCATTTTTCTAATAAAATTGTTATTAGACATACTAAGGACAGTTTTTTTTACTTCCATAACATAAAAGTTTGGGAACTGCTAATTGTTTCTCTTACTTGTGTCAAAAAGAATAAATGGTATAATTCAACTGCTGTATTTTTCCAAAGTAAATTACCATTATCAGTTGACTTCTATTGCCTCAATACTGTTAGATGAGTGTCTATATCAATACGTTGCAGTAAATAACCACAGCATGACTAAGAAACCATTTTACCTTTCTTTAAAGTCTCTTTTTTTAGATGCAAAATTTATGTTTTCGCTAATTTTTTTAAAATTTTTCTAATCT
>JAHDHV010000249.1 GCA_020631155.1 Bacteroidota bacterium
TGTTTTTTTAGTGCATCGTAGAGACACAAGATTTTGTGTCTGTACAGAGCCATAGCCTACAGGAAAGAAGATTGCTAGTTGGTTCTGTTTTTTTAGTGCATCGTAGAGACACAAGATTTTGTGTCTGTACAGAGCCATAGCCTACAGGAAAGAAGATTGCTAGTTGGTTCTGTTTTTTTAGTGCATCGTAGAGACACAAGATTTTGTGTCTGTACAGAGCCATAGCCTACAGGAAAGAAGATTGCTAGTTGGTTCTGTTTTTTTAGTGCATCGTAGAGACACAAGATTTTGTGTCTGTACAGAGCCATAGTCTACAGGAAAGAAGATTGCTAGTTGGTTCTATTTTTTGTTGGTCACGCAAGTAGAGGCGTAATGCATTACGCCTAAATCTACATGTTTAAATTTCTATATGTTGAGGCATTTTCATAAAAATGAGCAGTCGGCTTTATGAAAATGCTTTTTTTGGGCAAATGAACTTTGTTTTTCAAAGTAAAAAAGTGTAGGTATTTGATAAGAAAAAGGAAATTCAAGATAGGGGCTTGGTATTTTTTTAAAATTTTAGCTAAATTTGAAATAAATCGCTTTTTGGCTATTTAGATTTTTGGAAATTAGTTTAACACGAATCTACGAATCACTGGTCTACTAATCACAAATCAACTAAATTTCACAATATAACATCAAAAATCTCATATCTCACGTCTCCCATCTCACATCTAAATCCCATGATTGACGAAATAATAATTGACAATAACCGCATCGTACCCGGGCAGCAGTCGCTATTACAATTGAGTGTGGCGCAGCTACCGTCTGGAACGGATATTCACCTGAATGTGCATGTTTATCGCAGCCGTAGGAAGGGACCTAAGGTGCTGGTTCTCGGCGGTTTGCATGGCGATGAGGTGAATGGCGTGGAGATTGTACGGCGGAGTATTGTTGATGAGTTATTTGAAGGTTTGCAAATGGGCAGTGTCATTGCCATTCCTTTATTGAATATTTACGGTTTTATCAATTTTTCGCGCGACCTACCCGATGGCAAGGACGTAAATCGCAGCTTTCCGGGCAGTAGAAACGGCTCTTTGGCTTCGCGAGTTGCGCGCACCCTCACCGAACACATTTTACCCTATATAGACTTCGGCATTGATTTTCATACGGGGGGCAACAGCCGCTACAATTACCCACAAATCCGCTTCACCGAAGGAGACGAACAAGCCGAAAAACTCGCCAAACTGTTTGCGGCTCCCTACCTCATCCGCAACAAAGCCATTGATCGCTCCCTGCGAAAAGAGGCGCAAAAACGAGGCATCCCTATGTTGGTCTACGAAGGCGGCGAATCCTTGCGTTTGGATACTTTTTCTATTGAGGAAGGACTAGCAGGTTTGAAACGCATTTTGTACGCCAAAGGAATGATAGCAGACCCACCGATGCCGAGCCACAAAAGCCAATTGTTTACCAAAAGTAGCTGGATACGCTCGCCGCGCTCAGGAATGTTTTTATGGAAAGTAAATTCTGGACAGGAAGTAAAAGAAGGGGATGAACTAGGTTGGGTACACGACCCCGATGGACAGGAGGAAGTCCCCATTTTAGCCAATCGCAACGGCTTTATCATCGGCCACAATAATGCGCCCGTCATCAATCAAGGGGATGCGCTGTTTCATATTGGGTATCAGGAAATTTAGATTTTTGGATTTTTGGCTATTTAGACTTTTAGCTGCTAAAAAGATAACCTTTCCAACTCTAAAAACTTTCCAACCTTAAAACCTTGTAACTTTGTACAGACGTAAAATTTTACGTCTCTACTTTAAATCTCTAAAACTGCTTCCCTTTCAGCATGGGCACAAACTTACACTTAAAATGCACCTGTTTATCAAAGGCATCTTCTGCTGTTTTGGTAATTTTCAACATGCTTTGCCAATCCTCCTTTTCCGTACCTACAGGAATGACCATAATACCGCCAATTCGCAACTGATCGAGCAGTAAGGGCGGAATATAGGGCGCAGCGGCGGTAACAATAATTTTGTCAAAGGGTCCGTAGGTTGGTGCGCCAAAATAGCCATCGCCAAAAAGCTGAATAATGGGGCGTTTGGTTAATTGAGGGAGTAATTTTTTGGTGCGTAAGTGTAGTTTTTTATTGCGTTCAATGGTGATAACCCTCGCACCCATCACTGCCAAAATACATGCCTGATAGCCCGAGCCTGTGCCAATTTCGAGCACCTTATCGCCCTTTTTAATCTCTAGCAATTGTGTTTGATAAGCAACAGTTTGTGGTTGTGAAATCGTTTGTTGCTCTCCTATCGGAAAAGCTTTATTTTCATAGGCTTTCTCCACAAAAGCATTGTCAAAAAAAAAGTGTCTTGGCACCTTGTTGATCGCTTCCAATACACGCTCATCTTTGATGCCATTCAATGCTAATTCTTCAACAAGTTTCAATCTCATCCCCTTGTGCTTATATGTATCTTGAAGTTCGTTCATTTCCCCTTTGTCCTCAATTTGTTTTTTAAAAATGGCTATTTGGCTTTTTAGCCTTTTGGCTTTTTAGCTATTTGGCTATTTGGTTGTTTAGATTTTTAGAAATTAGTTTGACATTGCCACGAATCTACTAATCACCAATCCACGAATCACGAATCTACTAATCACCAATCTACTAATCACCAATCCATGAATCTACTAATCACCAATCCACGAATCACAAAATATATGCAAATTATTTGGCTAAATAGTGCGATATTTGGGACTTAAGTAGCTAGACAAAATTAAACGACACTTGAACTTGCCATAAACTATTAAAATGCGTTCATTATCTCAAGTCTCAAATCTTATGTCTTATGTCTTATGTCTCATATCTTATGTCTTATGTCTCATATCTTATGTCTTATGTCTCATATCTTATGTCTCATGTCTAAGTACTTAATTTACTTTTGATTTCAAAAAAAATCTATGTTTAACAAAAGCAATATCATTATACTTAGCACCCTTATCATCACCTTTGTAGCCCTATTTTTTGCCAGTCAATTAACGGTTTACCACGATTTAGAAGCCTTTTTTCCGCATACTGACACCGATTTAGATTTTTACGAAGTCCACCGCGCTCGCTTTGAATCGGATGATAACTTTATTTTAATTGCTCCTGTGCGAAAAGCAGGCATTTTTGATTCTAGCTTTCTTCAACAAGTTACACAGCTAACACAAGCCCTTGATACTGTGTCGAATACGGTTAATATTGCTTCTTTAACCAATTTCAAAGAAGCAATGTACACCTCCTTTGGTCCTGTCACCATTCCGATCTTACATGTGGATGACCCTAGTAGATATAGGGATGATAGCATCAAAATTTTTCAGGATAAACGTTTGGTCAATAAATTTATCTCTGCCGATGCCACTACCTTATCCATTATTGTTAAACATGACAGTGAGCTTGGCGAAAAAGAGCTGTCTGTACTCAATGAAAGTGTTAAAAAAATTCTGTCCCACTTCCAATTTGAAAGCCTACATACCGCAGGCCGCCCCGAAACGGTTGCTGCTATTATTGAATCCATTAGCAGCGAATTTGTGTTTTATGCTGCGTGGTCTACACTACTCACTTTAGTTGTTATCTGGCTGTTATTCAGGCGATTAGCAGGTGTAGCCCTCGCGCTAATTTCTGTTTTACTCGGTTTATGTTGGTTTATGGGTTTCTTGGGTTTTGTCGGTCGTCCTTTAGATTTGATGAGTCCGCTATTTCCGACCTTAATGATTGTGGTCGGCATGTCGGATGTGGTTCATATTTTTTCCAAATATTTAGACGAAATCAACAAAGGAAATTCGCAACGCAAAGCCCTCCGTATTGCGATTAACGAAATTGGATTAGCCACCCTTTTAACCTCTTTTACTACCGCCGTTGGTTTTGCCTCCCTATATACAGGCAATATTGTTGCCATTAAAAATTTTGGTATTTATGCAGCTATTGGCGTATTGATGGCTTATGTAGTAGTCATCTTTTTTACTACCGCTTGTATGTCTAAAATAGTTCCCCAACGCCTAGCAAGTTTGCGGCAACATAGCGGTTTTTGGGATAAATGGATGGAAAAATGCTATGTATTGGTGCGTGATAATCAAAAAATCATTGCTTTAAGTGGCATCTTGGTCTTTCTTTGGTGCATCTGGGGCATTTCCCAAATTAATACCAATACCGTAATGCTAGATGATTTGCCGCGCAACAGCCGAGTGCGAAGCGATTTTCACTTTTTCGAGGATAAAATGTCAGGGGTGCGTGCTTTTGAGGTCGCTGTAACAGCACAGAAAGGCCACAAAATCAATGACTTAGCTGTTTTACAAGAAATAGAGCGTTTTGAAAATTATTTGGCAACTATTCCCGAAATTGGCACCATTTATTCTCCTACAACTATTTACAAAAGCCTCCACAAAGCCAACAATGGCAATGCATTAACCGCCTATCAACTGCCTGAAAAAGCAAAGGCCTTGAAAAAATATGAGCGTCAACTTAAAAAGGCAGGCCGACAAAGCGAAGCTTTTAATTTATTAATGACCGAAGACCGAAAATACGGCCGAATTAATGGCAATATGAAAGACTTAGGCTCAGATAAAATAACTGTTCTAAACGCTAAAATAAACGGCTGGATCACACAAAACTTGAACAGCAAACTTGCCGAATTTAGAATTACAGGAACGGGCTTGTTGGTAGATAAAAACCATCATTACCTTAGAAAAAGCCTATTTGGAGGTCTCGGATTAGCGTTTTTAGTTGTCAGTTTGATGATGGCGTTGCTGTTTCGAGATATTAAAATGGTGTTTATCTCCTTGATTCCCAATGTATTTCCTCTCCTCATTACGGGGGCAATTATGGGTTTTGCAGGTATTCCATTAAAAGCGTCTACTTCTATCATTTTCACCATCGCCTTTGGCATCGCCGTTGATGACACCATCCATTTTTTAAGCAAATTCAAACTACAACTCAACAAAGGTGACACCATAGACCAAGCCATTCGCACCACTTTTTTGGAAGCAGGAAAAGCCATTTGTCTAACAACGCTGATTTTGGTAACAGGCTTTATTATACTCGCAACCTCTGATTTTAAAGCAACTTCCTATGTAGGTTTATTAGTCAGTATTACCCTGTTTAGTGCCTTATTCGCCGACCTCTTTTTGCTGCCTGTTTGCATCTATCAATTTATTGACAAAAAGGAAAAGTAGGAATTGGCTTTTTGGCTTTTTGGCTTTTTGGCCGCTTAGATATTAGAAATCAGATTTTAGAAGTTAGTTTTTTTTAAAAAAAAATCGGAACGAGTAATTTCTAATTCGTAACTTCCTGTTGTTCATGTTGTTTGCCCCATGTTTGCATAGCATCTAGGATAGGGCGCAGTTGCCTGCCTTTTTCGGTGAGGGAATATTCCACTTTTGGCGGTACAACGGCATACACTTTTCGCAATACCAAGCCATCACTTTCTAATTCGCGGAGTTGTTGTGTTAGCATTTTTTGTGTAATCTTCGGAATTTTGCGTTTTAAAGCACCAAAACGCTTGGTTTCTTCTCGTAAGTGCCAGAGAATCAATATTTTCCACTTCCCTCCAATAATGCTTAAAGTCAATTCAACAGGACAATTAAATTCCTTATTATTAATGGTATATTTACTCATAATGAATGGATAAGATAAGTAAGGACTAAACAAAGACAGCTTGTTCAGCAAAATTATTCAGTATCTAAAAGTAAGTTGTGAACTAAACAACAAATACTTTATCAATATAGTTGTATTAGTCTTATTTACAAATATAAGGCAAACAATTGACTTTTAATATAAGAGGTTGTCTTGATTTCATCTTTTGCCTTAAAAAATGCGTCTTTCACCTAAGTTCTGGCTTTTTACTGTGCACAGTGCATCTGTATGCATCAAGATGATAAACGCATATCACAATAATAAAGCGAAAAATGGTATATTTAAGTACTGGCACTTAATCCACCAATCACGAATCAACTTTTCCCCATAACTGAAAGCGCACATATTTAATGCTATCCGCGCCACTTAAATTCAATTGCTCGTAGCGCGTTTTTACATTCAGCACATCATTTTTATTAGGATGTTCTTTATATACATCTTTGTAATTAATGAGTAAGCGACAATTCAACGCATCAATGGTCTTTAATGTAAACTCATAAAGCAGATCGCTGTCTGTTTTGAGGTGCAACAAACCGTCTGGTATTAAAATCTGCTCATAATACTTTAGGAAGCGTTCAGAGGTGAGGCGTTTTTGGCTTTTACTTTTACGCGAGTAGGGGTCAGGAAAGGGAATCCAGATTTCGCTGATTTCGTTAGGTGCAAATATTTGGGGCACTAGTTCCACGTTAGAACGAATGAATACGGCGTTGTCTAGCTGATTGTCCAATAAATATTTTGCACCTGTCCACAAACGAGGGCCTTTTATGTCTATTCCAATAAAGTTGACTTCTGGAAATTGCTGCGCCATAGCCATTGTATACTCTCCATAGCCACAGCCTAACTCTAATACAATAGGTGCATTGTTTTTAAACACCTTTTCTGACCAATTTCCCTGAAAATGGACTTTTTCTCCCTTATAATTCTGTAACTCAGCAGCCTCCCAATTAAAATTTTGAAAAACATTTGGCATTTGTTGGAGGTCCGCCAATTTTTTCTGTTTTCTTTTGCTCATTTTTCCAAAAAAATATTCTGCTAAAAAAAACAAAAATAAATAGTTTTTTGCACTAAAACTACATTTTTTCAAGAAAAAAGCACTCATATAAGGATTGCCTACCTAAATATAATGACTTAACAATGAGCTAATTGTAGATTAGTGTTAAAAAAATTAATAATCATTAAGAAAAAAAAACACCTTTTTTTTGTCAAAAAATTGTAAAATTAGAAAAAGTTTCCTTATCTTTGTATTGTCACAAAAATGCAAGGATGTGGAAATGACCAATTTCCTGTTCCTTATGCCAGAATAAACTTGGCACATTTGTTGTTATAAGTAGATTGTGTTACGAAATACTGTAAACACAAATACTTGACAGTATTATAATTATACATAAAGATAACTAGGGCGCTTTTTCTTATTTTCATAATTAGTTTTGGCCTCCTTAGACTAATTCCTAGAGAATTTCTGAGGGGGTTTTTTTATGTCTTTTACTTACTAAACTTTTTTTCTTCTAAGAGCTTCTTTATTTTCATCATTACAATGTCAATGCTATCATACTGAAAGCTTGACTATTTTTCCTTAAAAAGTAAAAAATGGGCACTTTTTCCGGTTCATTTTGCAAAAAATAGGCACTTTTCCATTTTCATCTATATTATTTTTCAGGCTTAGGGAATAAATACTATACCCAAAATATGTGAAGTTATTTTTTTCTCAGGTGAGGCAAAAAACACAGGCGATGCCTAAGCATCGGCGAGGCTTTTTAACGAAACATGAGGAAAAAACAACAAACATAGATGGGTAGATTATTTTTTGCCCAACCCTCTAAACTGAAATGCCAGTATCAACAATATACTGAGCAATAACAAGCCAACCGCTTGATGAGCAACTCCTAATCCGATAGGTATGGTGCCTTGTGCATTTAATAACACCAATATACCTAGCGTGACTTGTATGCACAATATTACTAACAAAATGTGGATACCTTTGCTAAAAATTTCATTCTTTACCTTAAGCTGTTTGTTTTTATACCAGAACGTGACAATGAGTATACTAAGAAGGTAGGCTAGGGTGCGATGGGTGAATTGTATGGTCGGAATATGCTCGCCAAAATTAATCCAAAAGGGCTTCATAACAAACAAATTATGTGGTATTAACTCGCCATTCATATCGGGGAAGGTCGGATAATGGGGTGCTGCTCGCAAGCCTGACATAAAGCCGCCAAAGATGATTTGCACGATGGTTATACCAACCAATATCCACAAAAAACGCCGTACAGAAGCATTTTTTAAATACTGTTCGACTGGCACCAGCAAGTCAACTACCCACCAAAGGACGTAGGCAAACAGAAAAATAGCCAATAACAAATGCGCTGTCAAACGATAATGACTCACATCGGGGCGGTCTACTAAGCCACTTTTCACCATAAACCAGCCCAAAAAACCTTGTGCAATATATAACAGTAGTAAAATAGCAAATCGCTTTTTGGCTTTGTTATCCAATTTTTTAAGTGCCCAAAAAACAGCCAACAATCCCAACAAAAATAAAAAGCCGATTCGCCCCCAAATGCGGTGCAGCCATTCCCAAAAATAAATGTATTGGAAGTCTTGCAGGCTCATTCCTTTGTTAATCTCTTGATACTCAGGCGTTTCTTGATATTTTTTAAATTCTTCTATCCAGCCCAATTCGTTGAGTGGAGGCACTACACCTGTTACTACATTCCATTCGGTGATGGATAATCCTGATTCGGTGAGGCGAGTGGTGCCGCCAATAATTACTTGTAGATAGATGATAGCTAGGGCTATAATTAGCCAAATTCCTAATTGTCGTTGATTATTTATGGTCATATTTTGTATTTTTGTGGGCGTATTTTTGGGTTAGGAATACTATTGTTACTTTTTCCAAATAGATAACACATTCATTATCTTGAATCTTTTTTTATTTTTTACTTATTACAAAAAAAAATACTATTTTGGCTTAACAATTGCAGAGAATTAGCGTATACAGTAGCAATTTAGTTGCCTATGTTTATAGAAATTATTGACGTGTTTTAGCGTTTTGGAACTAAACTGATTTTTCGCCTTTTATTTTATTGATTGAAGTAGTGATAGTATTTTTTGTTTAAATGTGTATGTCTTTGATTAAAAAGCAAATAGATGTTTGTTTTTAAATTTATTTTTGTAAAAAAAACTTAAAGCTTTGTAAGTTTACAAATTTCCAAACACTAAAACTTTATGGCTTTTTAAACGCCAAAAAAACAACATCCATACAACATAAAATAGGCTTTATCGTTCTTAGGGATAGTAATAAAGCATAAAAATGTTCCATAATTTCTAGTACTCATAAACTGATTGAAAAACACACTACACAATTTATTCTAGTTTACCATAT